>CAYPTV010000677.1:0-1766 GCA_964413505.1 uncultured Bifidobacteriaceae bacterium
TCCAACTGCGCCGGGTCAATTTGCTTCCGGCTGTCGGTCAGCACGCCCGTGCCGAGTTTGACGACGAGGCGCGAAATGGATTTGAGCGAGTCACGATGCACGCGACCAAGTTAAGAAAAATGCCGTGCGCAAAAAAGTCGAAAGTGACGGACGTTTTACAATCCGAGTTGCTTGAGAAGCTCCAGTCCCGGTTTTTTCTGGTCAACCAGCGATTCAAAAAAACCGTTGCCGCGCAAAACAATGAGCGCTTCCAAGCCCCCGATATCTGCTTGCGACTTCACGTTTGGAACCACGACATTTTCGAGGCCGATGTTTTGCTCGCGATCGTTTTGCGGATTTTTCAGGTCAATGAACTTCACCTCGCCGATGGAGACGTTCAGCACATCAATCTGATTGAATTCAAACCCGGTTTGCTTTTTGAAATTGATCGTGCCATGTGACGCGGCGGGGGTCTTCGGCGCGGAAATGCCAAGCGCGAAAATGTTCGTCAGCCCGGCCTGGTTTTTTACGATGTCCAGTTCGCCGAGGTTGAAACGCATCAGCGTGATGTGGACTTCTTTGCGCTTGAGCGCGGCGCGGTCGTATTCAATGTAAATTTCCGGGATGTCCAGAAACGGCGCGCCGCCAAAATTGGCCGAATTGTAGAGCTTGAAATTTTGAATCTTGATCGTCGGCGAAGTGAGCGCGAAATGGAGGCTGCCGATCTCGGCGTCCATGCCAGTCTGCGCGCGTATCTGGCGTTCCATCGTCACGCGCAAAATCGAATTGTATGACAGCAGCAGCGTGACGATTGCCAGCACGGCAATCACGACCGCCGCGATGAACAGCCGCAGCAGCCATTTAAAAAGGAATTTTATCATTCGTTAAATCGTTGAATGGTTGAATCGTAGCCCCGCTGTTTCGATTTAACAATTCAACGATTCAACCATTCAGCAAAATTACACCGGCACATCTTCCGGCCTGACTTCGAGACATTCGTCCTGGTCTTCCCAGATTGCTGCGGCGTAGGAATCCAAAAGTTTTGGTGCCAAATCTTTTCCGGCACGCGCGAGCAATTGCTCGGCCTGCTCCGCCGCGTTCTCGTAGGCAGCGTCGTAATTTCCCGCGCGCTTGCGCTGGCGGTCGTCCCAATGCGCGACGGCGTGGATGGGTTCGTATTGCCGTGCCCACGTTTCGATTTCGGCGCGGATGCCGGCGGGAATTTCCTCGAACGACACGAGTGTTTCGCTGCAATGCTGGCAGATCAAACCGGACTCGCGCACGTCTCGCGTGAGCAGCGGCAGAAACGGCGCGCGGCAGCACGGCGATTCCGCGTAGGCGGCGGGCGGCGTGACGAGGCGCTTGAACCAGATTTGTTTTTCATGCGCGATCTGCGCGGCGATCCGGTAGGCGCCCACGAGCGGATGCGAGAGCCGCCATGCGCGGCCTTCGAGCTGGCCGAGCGTCTGGGCCAGCCAGCGTCCGAGCGTGAGGTCGTCCCACTCCTGAAACGCGCGGGCATATTCCCTCCAGAGCGAGTCCAGCGGTGAAATGGATTCCGGTTCAAATGCCATGAACGCAGAATGGCGTGTCGGAAAAGTTTTGTCGAGCGGCGATGTCATGTCGCGCCGTCCCGAAATGCATTTTCCAAGCTTGCCAACATTCATAACATGTTCAAAATTGTTCACCATTGAGTCAGCATACACATGACGCGCTGATCATCGGCTGCGGCCCCGGCGGCAGCAGCGCCGCCACATTTCTGGCGCGCGCGGGAAAGCGCGTGCTCG
>CAYPTV010000678.1:0-1764 GCA_964413505.1 uncultured Bifidobacteriaceae bacterium
GAACGAACTGGCCGTCGCTCGTGAGCCGGTAATGCAGCGGCCCGCCGCCGATGACGTCGTGCGGAACTTTGGCGATGAACTGCGGCGCGAGCGCGTCGAGCGAATCGGGATAGCCGCCGTGCGCCAGCCGGTAACGTTCCAGCGCAATCGCCACGCGCGCCAAATCCACCGAAGTCTGGGCATAGGCAATTTCTTTCAGGAAGTGTCCTGTGGATAAGAATTCCGAATTGAACGTTCTCTTCAAACCATCCAGCGGGTCAAAAAAACTGATGGCGTTGTTTGCGGCGGCATCAGCTCGTTGAACGAGGGCGGGAGAAATCGTCATGGCATCATGGTTTACTGCCGGTAAATATTCCTCCCATGTCCTGCCATTCTTCAAAGCGCTCTGGTAAAACCAGCCGCCCGGCATAAAGTGATAGATGGCAAACTGGAATTTGGCATCGCCCCGATATCTGATGTCCATCTGAACGAATTGGTTGGCATAATCACGGTGGCGTCTTAAAAAGTTTGCCACTTCGGCCGAAAAGAATATTTCCGACTTCTGAACATTTTGATAATCCGCCAGAAAATCCAGCTTCGCCAGTTCCGAATCCAGTTCGACGAGTTGCGCGGCCGACCATTTGTGTTCCACCAAGCCTTCGTAAATCGGTTGCAGTGTGCAATCCTCCAACATGGCAACGCGAACCAGATGCGAAATCAGAAACGGCTCGGTGCGAACTGCATCGGTCAGGCGCAGCACGAGCTTCGCGTCGTCCAACGTTTTTTCATTTTGGCCATTTTGCAATTCGGCGATGGCACGCAGCTCCAAAACCTGCGCGCTTCTTTTCAATAAAGCAAGGTGCGGAAGCAATATCCCGGCGGGATTTTCCGCGTTGTAATCGAGTGGGAACCGCGAGTCAGGCAGCTTGCTTGCCGTGCGCAATTCTTCAATCGCCGAATCGTATTTGCTCAACGCCAGCAACACGTCCTCGGCGGGCGATTGCGGCTGCGGCGCGATTGGAAATTCATTGGTCTTGATTGTCGAATATCGATTTGTCGGTGCTGGGGCGCGATAATATGCCTGCCACGCTCTGAAGTCGGTAATGTCTCCTTTCGCCCAGTCGCCGCGAGTTGGGGCACCTGTCGAATCATAACTGCGCCAGAGCATCGGCATCCGGTCGGTGAAATTGGTGCGGCCATCGTCGGGATATTTCCATTGACGCGATCTTTCAGGCCCAAGCGTGGCTTTGATGGATTCAATCCAAATCGGTGCCATCGCGAAATTCTGGTCGTCCGGCACCGGCGGCGGGACGACGCTGGCAAAGTCAAATTTTTCGCCCTTGGCTTCCCATTCGTGTTTGAACTGGTTCCAGGCGTGCCAGCCGCGCCAGTCTTCCTCGGCGTAAAAAAGCGCGATAAGCGTGGCGAGCCATGCCAGCGCAAAAAGTCCCCGACGCCAGTGTGTCCAGAATAGCCAGCACAGCCAGCGCAGCGATAACACGAAACAACCGGCTAACAAGCAACAGGCCGCAAACACAAATCCAACAAAAACAGCGGTGGTAAATGTGTCCGCCACCGGCTTTTCCCAGTTTGTCAGGGCGTAAATGAATGCCACCAAAAATACAACCACGGCGGCGGACAACGCCAAAATTAAAACTGCGCCCAGCCCGCTCCATGATTTTTTCCAGATGCTTTTCGGTTTTTCATTCATAAAATCCACTTTCTTCCGTGGCAGCCGGCGTGAGCCGGCTCATTATTAATTGTTTCAAATGGAGCGGACTCACG
>CAYPTV010000679.1:0-1764 GCA_964413505.1 uncultured Bifidobacteriaceae bacterium
GGGCGTTGCGGTTGCGGGCGGTTCCGTCATGCGCGGCCATTGTGCAAATCAATCTTTCGGGGGCAAGCGAATATGCTGCGGATTGCTTGGAACATCGATGTCGGTGGAATCTTGCCAACCCTCCGCCAAGCGCAATTTCATATTTTCCTCGAAGTTTACGCTTTGATTTGTTGTGTAATATTCTTCATAGAACCGGCCGGCGTGGTTGCTCAAAAATTGGGCGACTTGGTAGGTCCAGTTTTGGGTGAAGCGCAGATCGGATCCTGAGAAATTCGCCGGTGCTGGTGGCAGGTCTGGTGGCATTCGCGTGCCAGCCTTGGGAATGTCCATCGTTCCGACGATCCAAACACGATGCCCGGATTGCAGCGTCGCGGCGATTTGCGTGAACACGGGCTGGATGACGCCTTGTTTTTGTATTTGTTCCCGAACCAGGTCGAAGCGGTGCATGGAATGATCCTTCAGCGGCGGCAACGTGCTCCATGACGCCGGGCCTTTGTAATAGTGGTTGAAAGTGATGCCGCAATACCACGGACTGACGATGATGAAATCGTCCGGCCCAGCTTCGTTCGTCAGGCGTTGTGCCACAAGGTCAACGTTTGTCAAGCGCCAGTTCAGGTCTCTGAACGCAAACGGAAACGCTCCAATCATCGTCAAAATGGTAAACCCAACAATAGCTGCGCGTGCATGGCGGCCAGACGTCAGGCCAGTTTCGATGCACACCGCTGCCAGGGACATCAGCGGGAGAAAATACCACGGTTTCGTGGCCAGTGCCGCGAACCAAAGAAATCCAGCAAACCCCGCCACAGCCATCAGCAGCGTCGCGCCCGCGAACAGCGGCAAGTCCCTGTTCCAGGCGTCTCCGGTGGGTGTTGCCACGGCTGATTTGATACGTGCCGAATTGTGGAAACGCCAACTCCGAAACCAGCCGGCGTCCATGCCGAGAATAATCAAGGCCAGCAGCGGAAAGTAACACCAATGTTTTTGAGGAGACGCGGCGAACCAGATGAAACCAAATGACGCCGCCAGCGCCACCGCAATCGTGCTGCGGCTGGCGGTGGGTAAATATTCAACCCGAACGGCGCCAGACTCCGGTTTGCGGTGAAAAAAAGTTGCACCGGCGCAAACAGCCACCATGAGCGCCAAGAATCCCCAGACCCAGAAGTATTCTTCCAGCGGAAATCCCATGGCGTGGTTCATGGAGGCGAGCGCCTTTACGGGGTCGAACCCGGTTCGCAACGCCCCCGCCGCATCCGGCAGGGAAAGGATGCGCACCCAATAAGGCAGAAGCGATGCGGCGGAAATCGCCGCAACGGAGCAAATTTTCAACGCCGCGCATCCGTTTTTTTGCCGTGCGCAAACCGCCCAGGCACCGAAGCAAATCGCCGCGATGAGAACAGTGTTTTGATAAAGTGCCTGCACGCTTAAAATTGCCAGCGTCGCAAAAAATCCCGTGCGCCGCCATGTCGGGTTTCGCAGGAACCAGACCGCTGCTGCCGTTGTTAGCAGGATTAACGCGCTGCCCAGACCAAACGCGCGTAGTGAATCGCCGTAAATGATCACCGTGCTGTTGAGCGCGAGCAGCACCAGCCCGATCAACGGCGGCGCGCGGCGGATTTTCCAAGCGGCCAGCCACAGCGCGGCGGGCAGCGCCAGTCCTATCAAGGTGCCGAGCAGCCGCAGGATCAAATCGTTTTGGCCCAGTCCTATGGCCGTCCAGCCGCTGACCAACAGTGGCATCAGCACGGGAAACGAATCCCTCGACAT
>CAYPTV010000680.1:0-1763 GCA_964413505.1 uncultured Bifidobacteriaceae bacterium
AAATCGCATCCGTCAGCCCGTTAATCAAGAAAAAGGATGCCGATCGTGACAATCCAGCAAATTATCGACCGATCTCTAATCTTCATACGATATCATAAATATTGGAATGGATTTTCTTATCTAGAATAATCCATCATATAGAACAAAGTCCTGGCTTCAATAAGTTCCAATCGGCATACAGGCGTGGTTACTCAACCGAAACGGCTCTACTGCGACTACTGAATGACGTGTACGGCGCGGCCGACAAGAAATCCAGGTCACTACTCGTACTACTAGATCTGTCCGCAGCGTTCGACACCATCGACTTAACCACGTTAGTCCACCGTGTTGAGCGCACTTTCGGGATCACCGGCACTGCGTTACAGTGGTTACAGTCGTATGTAAATGAACGCTCACAGTTTGTCAGTGTCGGAGGAATACAGTCAATGACCACTACTAACGAGTTCGGAATTCCCCAAGGCTCGTGCCTAGGCCCGTGTCTGTTCGCGTTGTACGTCGCACCGATTGCTGGCGTGATCGAGTCGTTTGGTGTTAGCCACGCCCAGTATGCTGACGACACACAATTATATATTGCAATAAATTCAACCAACACATTGACGACAATGAACAATTGCTTCAAGGCAGTGCATCAATGGTTCGCCGCCAACGGGCTTGCCTTGAACCCAAGCAAGTCGGAAGCCATTGTAATCGGCACGAGCGCTAAGCTCCGTATTGAAGGCAAAATTGAGACCATAGCATTGAGTGACGTATGCATTCCCGTTGCAGACTGCGTCAAAAGTCTCGGAGTCTCAATTGATAGCACGTTGTCGTTCAATCAACACGTAAACAATATTTGCAAGGCTTCTCACTACCATATACGAGCTCTGCGTCACATCCGGCAGTGCCTGGACGATGACACCGCAAGAACAGTAGCCAGCTCAATGGTCGGCGCTCGGCTCGATTATTGCAACTCGCTACTGTACGGCACAACGACGGTTAACATCAACAAATTACAACGTGTGCAAAATTCGCTGGCGCGCGTTGTTACCGGGACTCGCCGATACGATCACATCACATCAGTGCTGGCCGACTTGCACTGGCTGAAAATACAGGAGCGGATTACATACAAGATTGCTCTACTGACATTCAAGACAGTCACGACGAACAAACCGACATACCTGACTGAACTGGTTTCATTCCACATGCCGGTCAGAGCGCTGAGATCTAATCACCGAAATCGTCTGCATATTGACAGAGTCAGAACTGAATTCGGAAGCCGCGCCTTTAGTCACGCTGCACCATCTGTTTGGAACAATCTACCGTTAAACTTAACCGACACTTCGGTCTCATTGGCAACTTTTAAACGTCATCTTAAACTGTATCTATATGAACAGTCGTTCCGTCGCTAGTCTCGTTACCGGTCCGCGGCTGCGATTCGGCCATGCATTGTGTCGACATATGCCGCGTTACAAGCTGTGTATTATTATTATTATAGGGAGACTTCAGCGCCTTCACCCGACCCGATCGAGTCCAACCGTATGCATGTATCCTAACAATTAACAATTAATCAGTAGGCCTATCGTATCTGAGTTCACAAAATAATTCATGGATGAGTTTTGGGCTGATGATTATAAGGGGTCAAAAATGTTGGATGGGTGGAGGATGGCATAGGGGGGGGGCGCCACAACGTATGCTCGCCCCGGGCGCCACAAACCCTCGCTACGCCACTGTCTGGGGGAGCGCCGTTAGCTCCCCCAGCGGGGTCTGGGGCAGAGCCCCAGCTT
>CAYPTV010000681.1:0-1762 GCA_964413505.1 uncultured Bifidobacteriaceae bacterium
GCGGCGGATTGAAACTGAAATCAAAACTACGGAAAAATTATGTCATTACACACACCTGACCTGACGAAATTCCCGCCTCGCAGCCCGCGCGTGCGGCTTGGCGGCTATGTGATTCTGCCGCGAATGCTCGACAAGGGCCGCGCGACAGTCGCCGGCAAAAACGGCGAATATCATTTCGCATGTCCGCTCGACCAGGGCTTCCTCGAATTCGTGGGCATTGATCCGGAAGCGCTGAAAAAGGAGCTGGGCAAGAGCGACGGCGAAATTCTGGAATGGATCAAGTCCAACGCCAAACACAAGCGCAGCACGCCGGAAATCCTGGCGTGGTCGGCGTGGCAGGAACAGCGCGCGCCGGACAATCCCGATTCGCGCGAGTATTTCAACGAGCTGCACAAGACCGGCGCGCCCAAGCGCACGGACATCATGACATGGTTCGACGTGCTGGACATGGACGACTTCGTGACGTTCGGCGGCAACGCGTAAATTTTTCAAGCCGCAAAATGACAGTGGCGCGAAGTGAACATCTTCGCGCCATTGTCATTTCAAGCGGACAAACGCGACGGATCAGTTTTCCGAGGGCTTGCCTTGCGTCTGGCTTTGTCTCTGGCTAAAGTTTCTGTGCATCTTCGTTTCGTCCTCGGTTCCATCTTCAATCGTCTTGATTTTTACTTCCACTTCCATCGTGCGCTCAAGTGTGCCGTGATAATTGCCGGTCACCGGCGGCACGTCGGCGTAATCGCGTCCGTGGCCGATTTTGACATAAGTTTCGTCAATCTGGCAGTTGTGCGTCGGGTCGAGCGCGCGCCAGCCCAGGCCGGGAATGAAAACTTCCATCCACGCATGGGTCGCGCTGGCGATTTCCGTCGCCAGATAACCGCTGACGTAGCGCGCGGGAATTTTCAAGCTGCGGCACAGGCCGATGAGAAAATGCGCGTAATCCTGGCAGACTCCGCTGCGCTTGACGATGACATCGCGCATGTGCGTGTGGACATGCGTGGAGTTCGGCAGATATTTGAGGTAGCCGTGGGTGAAACGCATGAGCGCGAGCGCGGCCTGCCACACGTCGGTCTGGCCGTCTGTGGCGTCCAGCGCGAGCCGCCACGCGTCGGCCTCCATTTCAATGAAACGGCTGCTCCGCAAAAAATCGAAGCAGCGCTCGGCGTCCAGCGCGTCGCCGAGTTTGTCGAGCGGGCACAGCTCCGCATCTTCGGCGATGGCTTTGGGCCAGTTGGTTTCAACCTTGAACTGGCTTTCGATGAGCAAGGAATTATGCGGTTCTGGAATTTCAAAGTGGTGAATCCAGTTGCCGTAAAAATCCACATAATGCCTCAGCCGCACGGCGGGCAGCACGCGGAGCAAAAACGACTCGACCTTTTGTTCAGGAATCGAAGGCGGTTCGAGGCGCACGTCGTTGAAGCTGTCGCGCGCGGGCGAAGCGTAGGTGTAGCGGGTGCGATGTAATATATCGAATTTCATTTGGGCAACTTAAAATATCACACGTTTCGTAAATCCAGTGTGAATGGAAATTCAGAATTTTCAATTGTCGGCGGAATTTCAAATTTTCCCTGCGCGTGGCCGTGCCGGAAAAACCGTGCCAGCCGGCGCGATTCGGCTTCGTAGGAATTCACCGGGAACGTGTCGTAGCTGCGGCCGCCGGGATGCGCGACGTTGTAAGTGCAGCCGCCGAGCGAACGCTGATTCCAAGTATCGTAAAGATCGAAGCGCAGCGGCGCGTGTGATTTGATCGTGGGCTGCAAACAAA
>CAYPTV010000682.1:0-1757 GCA_964413505.1 uncultured Bifidobacteriaceae bacterium
TATGAAGGAAAATAGCGTCAAAAATAATTCACCGAAGGACATCGGCATCTGGATTCGCGTTTCGAGCGAAGATCAGGCCAGGGGCGAAAGCCCCGCACACCACCTTGAACGCGCCAAGGCATACGCCGCTTCACGCGGCTGGACGGTCAAGGAAGTGTATGACCTTGCGGGCATTTCCGGCAAATCCGTCAAGGAACACCCCGAAGCCCGGCGGATGCTCGACGACATCAAACGCCATCACATCACCGGCATCATTTTTTCCAAGCTGGCCCGACTCGCCCGCAACACCAAGGAGCTTTTGGAATTCTCCGAATACTTCCGCGACCATCAGGCCGACTTGGTATCGCTCCAAGACTCGATTGACACGTCCACGCCCTCTGGCCGGATGTTCTACACCTTTCAGGCGGCACAAGCGCAATGGGAACGTGAAGAGATCGCCGACCGGCAAAAGGCATCCATTTTGATTCGCGCCAAACTCGGCAAGACAATCAACGGCAGAGCGCCATACGGCTACCAATGGAAAGACCGCAAACTGGTGATCCAACCCGATGAAGCCCCTGTGCGTCGGAAGATGTATGAGTTGTATCTGCAATACCAGCGCAAAGGCACGGTTGCCAAGTTATTGAACGCCGCCGGCCATCGCACCCGCGAGGG
Source organism: uncultured Bifidobacteriaceae bacterium (assembly GCA_964413505.1). Lineage (GTDB taxonomy): Bacteria > Verrucomicrobiota > Verrucomicrobiia > Limisphaerales > UBA11358 > UBA11358. The sequence continues at coordinate 655 of CAYPTV010000682.1, forward strand.
TTTCCTGTTCCACGATTGCGGCATAACCCGGACATTGACATGCCCGAGCGCCAAGGGCGTATATTACTTCAACCGCACCCGCAAGACCGGGCCGTGGGCGGGAACGGAAAAGCCGGAGGCGGAATGGGGAAAGACCGAATGCGAGGCGATTGTGACGGAAGATTTGTGGAACAACGTCAACCGGCTCATGGAGGAACAGTTGAAGAACTGGAAAAAGCCCGGCAAGGTGCCGATGAATCCGTTTGGCAACCGCATCTGGTGTCAGTGCGGGGGCAAAATGTATGCGCGGACGGACTCGCCCAAATATCATTGCAGGAAGTGCAACCGGAAAGTGCCGGTGGAAACTTTTGGGGAACTCATGCGCCATGAGTTGTATCAATTCTACGGCTCGAAAGAACAGGTCGCCATCCGCTTGAACGACGCCCAAAAGAATCTCGTGGACACCGAACAGGCGTTGGCGGCGTTGCAACGGCAAATCCAGAAGGTGCGGGACGACATGAATCAATCGCATGAATTGTTGCTCGACAAGCTCATCACCCCACAGGGATTCAGCGACCTTTACAATCCCGCCGAGCAGCAATTGAACCAGTTGCTTGCCGGACTGCCCAAACTGGAGGCGGACTTGGCACGGATGAAAATTGACCAGGTATCGGTTGAGGAAGTGATCTTTGAAGCCCGGAATCTTTACGAGCAATGGCCCACAATGGACGTTGACCGGAGACGGTCAGTCATCGAATCCGTCTTTGACAAGATTGAAGTTGGCGAAGGGAAACTTGTCATAACCTACAGCGGCTTACCTTCTTCCGAAGAACTGTGTAAAAGCCAGCAGCAGATGGCTCCGGCGACTTGTTAGGCCACAAAGACGTCATAACTAAAAAATCATCCGCCACTATTGCTGTGAATCCACTCATGGAACCAATCAAACATTCCAAACGGCGACCAACCGGTCAGACCAACTATAGCCAATAATGGAACTGAGAACACAAACAGCACACACAAAATCATCAAAACAAGTCTTAGCGTGTATCTCATCTGGCTTACTCGATCTTGTGGCCTAACGTAGAAAGCTGAGCCACCGCCGACTCGCGGCGTGAACCGCGATA
>CAYPTV010000683.1:0-1753 GCA_964413505.1 uncultured Bifidobacteriaceae bacterium
ACCAGCAGCGTGAACAGCGTGCCGATGCTCATGCCGGCGACGAGGATGATGCCGATGGAATTGCGCGCCGCCGCGCCTGCGCCGGTGACGAGCGTGAGCGGGAAATTGCCGGCGATGGTCGCTGCCGTCGTCATCAGCACCGGGCGCAACCGCAGCAGCGCGCCTTCGCGGATGGCCTGGATTTTCGTCCGGCCCTGCCGCTGCATTTCATTCGCAAATTGAACGATGAGAATTCCGTTTTTCGCAATCAATCCGACGAGCGTGATCAATCCGACTTCGGAATAGGTGTTCATCGTCGTCGTCCAGCCGTTCGTGAAAAACGGCATGTTTGGGTTTGGCATTTTCAGAAAACAAAAAATGAGCGCACCGAACATCGCGAGCGGCACGGAGCCGAGGATGATGATGAACGGGTCGCGGAAACTGTTGAACTGCGCCGCGAGCACGAGGATGATCAAAACAACCGCGAGCAAAAATGACGGCAGGAATTTATTTCCTTCCTTGCGCAAAAACCGCGAGTCGCCGGTGTAATCCAGCTTGTAGCCGTCCGGCAAAATCTTCGCGCTTTCGGTTTCCAAAAATTTCAGGGCCTGTTCGAGCGGCACAATCGCGACGCCGCTCATCTTGACGGAGTTCAATTGCTGGAAACGGTTCAGCGAGCGCGGCGTCGTGTGTTTTTCGAGATGCGCGAACGTGCTGACGGGAATCAAACGGTCGGCCGGGCCGCGGACGTAGGTGTTTTCCAACTGGTTCGCATCGAGGCGCGCGCCGCGGGCGAGTTGCGGAATCACTTTGTAGCTGCGTCCGGAGAAATCGAAGCGGTTGACATAATTTCCGCCGACGAGCGCGGCCAAATCCGAGCCGATGGTCGTCATGTTGAGGCCGAGCGTGGCGACTTTGTCACGGTCAATGACCAGTTCCTCTTCCGGCTGGTCCACTTTCGTGTCAAGCATCGGCGGAAAGGCGAACATCCCGTTCGTCGTGCATTCCAATTGCAACTGCTGCGCGTATTTCAAAATTTCCACCGGCTCGGCGGTGGATTCCAAAATCAGATTGACCGGCAAAAATTCCCCGCCGGTCGGCAGCGGAGGCGGCGTGCCAAGAAAAAGCCGGATGCCCGGAACATTGTTCACCATCGCCTGCACTTCCGGCAAAATCTGGAAAACGGTGCGCTTCCGGTCGCCCCACGGTTTCATCACCATGCCGCCGAAACCGGAATCGGGAAACGTGATCTGAAAAACCTGGTCCCGCTCCGGCACGCTCATAAATGCGCGGCCAACTTCATCGGCGTAAAACGAAGTCTGCTCGATGCTCGCGTCCGGCGGCGTGTCGAGGGCGCCGAAAATCACGCCCTGGTCTTCGTTCGGCGCGGGCTCTTTCGCAGCCCACGCCATTTTGAACATCGGAATCGTCAGCAGCGTCAGCCCGATCCAGACCGTGTAAATCAGCGGACGCCGCGCGAGCGTCCAATCCAGCACGCGGCCGTAAAAATTTTTCAGCCGGTCGAAATCGCGGTTGATGCGCCCGGCCAATCCGCGATCTTCGCGGTCGTGGCTCAACAATTTGGACGCCATCAGCGGCGAAAGCGTGAGCGCGACAATTCCCGAAATGAAAACCGCGCCGGCGAGCGTCAGCGCAAATTCGTGGAACAGCGAGCCGGTCAATCCGCCTTGAAACGCAATCGGCGCATAAACCGCCGCGAGCGTGATGGTCATCGCGATGATCGGGCCGACCAGTTCGCGCGCGCCGAGCAGCG
>CAYPTV010000684.1:0-1753 GCA_964413505.1 uncultured Bifidobacteriaceae bacterium
AGCTCCTCGTTGTTGGTCAACTTGCGGAGCGGCGTGGGGATGCGGACTTTTTTTGACATAAATTAAATTTCAAACTCTGTTGGTAAAATAATTAATACTGGACTATTGTGTAAGTGAAATCTCCGGTTTTCACATCAAGAATTCCAAATAATTCAGCGCGTGAAATTTTGTTGAAGGAAATAGCAATGAAATCACCTTTTTTACCTCTTAACAAACCATTGTTTGCATCCGCTTTATGAATATAGACGATGTGGGCACTATTGCTTCGATAAGATTCAAGATGCGGATCAGCTAAAGTATCTTTACTCCACAGAATTTTACCATCTAGATTGATTGCCGTGACGTGCCGTCCATCGCTTTCAACCCGGAAAATAATTCCTGAATCATCGTCTTTGTAGTTATGGGGAAGATCAAGAATTCGTTCACCATAAACAATCCAATTTGAACCAGAAGTATCATTGTGCATGTGATAAATGATTTGGTTATCATTGGTGCTGATAGTCCAAGATGTTCTGCTTCCTTTCGGTTCTTGATTCGTCGCAATTTCATATTGGCGGTCAAGGTCGCGTTTGAGATTCGAATCATCAGCGACCACGACAACTGCAAAGAGAAGCAGTATCGTGGCGACAATTATGATTTGTGGTTGGATTTTACGCATTCACTTTTTCTTCCTGCGCCAGCAGCGCCTCGAACTCGCGCAGGCTCGGCTTGATTTCACGCATGGCCGTTCGTTGGTTGTTTCCGTAAATCGGCCAGGCTGACCAGTGGATGGCCGCAGTTTTTTTCCTGTTCGCGCAGCTCCGAGAAAAGTCGGTGGACATCGTGGCCATACGCGGCGGACAGCGTGTCTTTGATGCGCCAGATTTCCTCCAGCACGACATCAGTGTTGCGGCTGGCTTTCGTTATGACATCGTTTTCATTCTTCATACAGTTCTCCAGTCAATTCATCCGGCGTGCATAGCACGGGCAATGTGAGGCCGGATTTTGCCGCCAGCGTTCGCAAGCGCGCCTGAATGGATGCGTTGGCGATATGGCGGCAATTCCAACTCAAGAGTATATCCATTTCGTAGATGGTTGCGAGTGCAATATGAGCGGCATCGCGGTCGGCGGCGGCGGGCAGCAAGCCTGAACCAAGAATTTGCAGGGTGAGATTTTCCGCTTCTTCATTTCCGAGCAGAACCGGAATGCCGGCGAGTGTGGCGAGCCGTTGCTTTGCCATCTCGGCTTCGCCGGAGGCAATTTCATTCAGCACAATTTGGGAGGTGAACAGCTCGTGGTTGTGGCGTTTCAAATCCCACCAGTCTTTGGATGTCTGCTGGCGCGCAGCTTGCAACAGGTCGCGCGCCGGTCGGGCAACCAGATAACTCGGAATCGTGCTTTCAATGTAAATCCGCATGGCGAATTTTACGCGTTCACTTTTTCTTCCTGCGCCAGCAGCGCCTCAAACTCGCGCAGGCTCGGCTTGATTTCGCGCGCCTTGCCGCAATAACCGTTGACGGCATCCAGCGTCTTCAATCCGTTGCCGGTGACGCAGATGACGGCGGAAGAATCCTTCGGAATCTTGCCGGACGCAATGAGTTTCTTCGCCACGCCCACGGTCACGCCGCCGGCGGTCTCGGCAAAAATGCCCTCCGTCTCGGCCAGCAGCTTGATCGCGTCGCGGATTTCATCGTCGGTCACGTCGTCGGCTGCGGCGTTGGTGTCGCGCATCACCTTGAGCGCGTAAAAACCGTCCGCCGGCGTGCCGATGGCG
>CAYPTV010000685.1:0-1752 GCA_964413505.1 uncultured Bifidobacteriaceae bacterium
GTGTGCCGGTGGCGTTGCCGCTGCTCAAAAGTGTTCCATTAACCGTCACATAAATCGGACTGGCATCATCCGATGCGATGCCCATGAGCACAGAAGCAGTGGCGCCATTGGCCGGAGCCGAGGCCAGGTTGAAGGTGACGGTGGAACTGGAAACGGTGTTATTGCCCGAAAGGTCGGGATAAACGGATTGGACGAAATTCCAGTCCGTGTTCCAGCGGTTCTGGCCGACGACATAGTTCAAGCCGTTGGGAAAGTCGAATGGAAAGTCCAGGAACTTTGTCCAAATCGGGCTGGGCGCGGTCGGGCTGGGACCGATGTCGCCCACCCAATAATCGTCACCATGCCGGAACTTGTCACCTTTGCGATCCGGATACCCGATATCAAAAACCGTCGGACCGACGCGTGTCGGCGTCCAAGTCACAGTTCCCAGACTGGTCGTCGTCCCCCCCGTCACCACGACTGTAAACGGCGACGACGGGAGATTATAGATGATTCCCGGGTTGCCACCGGTTTGATTCTTGGACATGAACATCCCCGACGCTCCGGGTCCGAAGGCATAAAGAGTGTAGTTGTTGCCGGCAACGACGTTGGAAATGACGAAGTTGCCGTTGGCGTCGGTCTTGGTCCAGAACTCGTAAGGTTTCATCCATAACTGGAAATCATAGACATTGTCAGTCGTGTTTGGCTGCTGCTCGACTCCAACCCACAAATTGGACGCCGAAGCGCCCGGATTGAAGGTGTCATTGATGACGATCTGGCCCGTGACCGTGCCGCGCTGCGCCGCCGAAGCGTAATTGGCATTGTTCATCCAGCTATACGGCCACGCGGAAATCTCGGCCGTCGCCTGCGCCTTGGCATCCGCCCACAGCGCCTGCGAGGTCTGCACCGGGTCGGTCAGGGTGTTCGTGACATTGTTGACGTAGATGAAATACGGCCCGGAAACGCGCGTCCATGATTCGCCGGCGGCAAAGCCGCTGTCGTTGCCGAAGTAATAATGGCCGCCGTTGATCATGTTGACCATCGGCGCGTCGTTCAAATCCGGCTTCATCGGGCCGCCGTTGTAAAATTCCGGGCTGGACACCACATGCCAGATGCCCAGATTTTTCCCCGTCACCCCAAATGTGGAATCGCTCACGCTCCCCCAACCCCAGACGTGTTCAGTGATGAAGTCCGCGCTCCATTTGTATTTGTCCTCGTAGGTTCCCTGCTGCGGCCCGGAGGTCACCAGCGAATTTTCCTGGGGTGAATAAAACGCCGGCGAATAGGTGGAGTTCAATCCCTCCTCGCGCTGGACCTGGTCGTTCACGCTCATCCAGTTGAAATAGGGGGCGATGTAAATGTTGTCCCGCTCCTCGCCCGTGCCCATGGCGCTGTCCTGCGGGCGATGACTCCAGATCGGTGTGACATAAAATCCCGGCGAACCGCGCAACATCGAAAAATGGACGTCCACCAGCCCGTTGGTCGCGGAATCGGAATACAAGTCCACTTCCGCATAGCTGCCATTGTTTGTCACCAGGGAATAAATCCAAGGATTGCCGCCCCACCCGCCGAATTCCCAGTAAAACTCGCCGCCATCCTTGCCGCCCGCCAGCAATTGCTGCGTCTGGTTGCCGCCGCCGTTGTTGTAGGTGTAATTGATCTGGTTGATGGAAGCGCCGTTTTTGACGATATGGATCGAAACCGTGCCGTTGGCCATCGTCACCGTGCCGTCGCCGTTGTCCGTCACCGTCACGTTGGGACCGGTGCCCGTGC
>CAYPTV010000686.1:0-1748 GCA_964413505.1 uncultured Bifidobacteriaceae bacterium
CCCCAGCGTCGCTACGAAACCAATACAAATGGATTAATTCAGCGTTTCCCTAATTCGATTGAAGGGTTTTGGTCACAATTAAAACGCTCCATCAATGCTGCAACTTTCGGCGGCAACCAATTTCACTTACCTCGTGCAAAGTTCCACGAATCTCGTGGATTGGACTCCGACGGCATTGTTGTTGAACACAAACAGCACGGTGCAGTTCACCGATTACGCCGTGACGAATTCTGGAGCGAGATTTTATCGGGCATTGATGCCATAAGTTTCTTCACGTCCCGGCGTTAAACTCCTTGCGCGGGAACAGCGGCGCGGGTTCCCCAATCCGTGTTTATCCGTGTGAATCCGTGGTCAATGATTTCTTGGCCCGACTTCAAGCTGGACGCGCGGGGGGATTTCTTTTACCTTTATCGCGTGGCAAACCAATCGAAAAGCGCGGGCCAGCATAATCCCGCCAAAACCCCGCCGTTTGAGGAGGCGTTGAAAAAACTCGAAGGTGTCGTCGAGGCGATGGAGTCCGACGATTTGCCGCTGGAAACCCTCCTGGCGAAATACGAGGAGGGCGCGAAGCTTGTGAAGATTTGCCAGGAAAAGCTGGCGGAAGCGGAATTGAAGATCCAACAGTTGGAAAAGACCGCGTCTGGCGAAATAAAATTGAAGCCGCTGAATTTGTCCGAAGAATAATTTAACCACGGATAAACACGAATGGACACGGATCAAAGATCAGATTTGCGTCGTGGCGGCGGATCCAAGCTCCTATTGAAAACGGAGACGGAAAAGGTCATTGGTTTTGCCTTTGAAGTTTTGAATGAGATTGGTCATGGGCTGAATGAGAAGATTTATGAAAACTCGCTGACGGTTCTGTTCAAGCAGAACAACATTGCGTTTGACCAGCAACGGAGGTTTTCCGTTGTCTTTCGCGGTGTCCAGGTCGGCGAGTTCATTCCAGACCTGATTGCATTTGGTTCGGTGATTGTGGACACGAAGGTCATTGACCGCATTACCGACCATGAGCGCGGCCAGATGCTGAATTATCTACGCATCACAAAACTGAGGGTCGGATTGATTTTGAATTTCAAAAACGCCCGGCTGGAGTTTGATCGCATTGTTTTATGATTTTTATCCGTGTATATCTGTGTTTATCCGTGGTGAAAAAATAAATTTATGAGCCGATACCTCGACATGATTGACGGGCCGGAGCACGTCAAAAAACTCACGCTGCCGCAATTGCAGGAACTCGCCGGGGAAATCCGCACCGAGCTGATCGAAGGCCTCGCCAAGGGCGGCGGCCATCTCGGCCCGAACCTCGGCGTGGTCGAGCTGACCATCGCGCTGCACAGCGTGTTCAACACGCCCAAGGACAAGTTCGTCTGGGACGTAAGCCACCAGGTTTATGTCCACAAGATTCTGACCGGGCGCAAAAACCGTTTCCGCACCATCCGCCAGACAGATGGCCTGAACGGCTTCGCGTTGCGCACCGAGAGCGAGCACGATTGCTTCGGCGCAGGCCACGCGGGCACGGCTCTGTCCGCCGCGCTTGGCATGGCGGCGGCGCGCGACAAAAAAGGCACGGACGAAAATGTCGTGTGCATCTTCGGCGACGCGGCGCTGACGAACGGTATTTCCTTCGAGGCGATGAACAACGTCGCGCACACGACAAAAAAATTCATCGGCATCCTCAACGACAACGAATGGAGCATCGCCAAAAACGTCGGCGCGATTTCCGCCTACCTCAACAAGCTCATCAC
>CAYPTV010000687.1:0-1741 GCA_964413505.1 uncultured Bifidobacteriaceae bacterium
TCTCATAGGCTTCAACGAGGAGCGAGGCAAAACCGGAATGCGGCAATGCGATCAATCCAGACGGACGTTCCAAACCGCAGATGCCCTCGTGCCGCAACTTCTCGCAGAACTGCTCGCATCCGGGTGGAATTTGGAATTTGATTTCCATCTCACCGAGCGCTGCAATTTGAAGAAGCAATTTGCGTTCGCTCTCGTTCAGCGGGTTCAAATAGCGAGCGGCAATCCGCTCCAGAATGGCGGGATGGTTCAATTCAGCGAGTGCCTGCTGGGGCGTCCAGAATGAAAGCGCGGCTTGGAGGTAAAACAAATTCCCCTGAACGTTCTCCACCAGCTTGCTTTCCTCACCGACTGACAGAGTCGCACCGTTGGCAACTTCCCAAGCAACCTTGTGCTTTCGCGCGATGCCAAGAACCTTGTCCCCGAATCTGCCGCTCAGTGTTTCGTCGAGTGAAAAGGACCGGTCACGCTCTGAAAGTTCCTGAACGTAATCCCCGGCAAACTGGTCTTGCGACCTGCGCGACTCTTCGTCCACCGGTCGTCCGACAAGCAAACAACCAACATTCTTCGGCAAGCTGGCGAATCGGCGATAAATAGAACTGGCAACGTCTGAATTCAGATGGCAGTCCTCAATAATGAAAAGCACCTCGCCGATAGCACTGGCCGCAAGCAAATCAATCCACACCTCGGCGAAACGAATTGTCGAATCCAGACGAGCATAAAAGACATGGCAACCGGCCGATTGGAACTTCCGACCGATATTACATGCCATGACCGTTTTGCCTGTCGCCGTGTTACCCATCAAAAGGGCCAAACGTTCGCCACTGCCGCTTTCCAAGGCCGTTTCTATTTCGTCCATCAACTCAACCTCTTCCCGTAGGAAGAAAGCCAAGTTCTTCTCGAAGAGTGCCCGACTCGGAAACGCAATGGACGAAGAGACGCGCTCAAGCAAAGTGTCGAGCGGATAAAAAACGTTGAACTGCAATGAATCTGCCGACAAAGCCTTTCCAAACAGACTTTCCAGTTTATTGCTTGGAAGCTCTTTGAGCCGCTCCCAAAGGCTTGCAATATCCAACACCTCAATCCCAATGGCCGGGTGCTGGGTTTTCAACTCGTTTATTGCAGAGGCGCTGAGTTGACCAAGTTTCGGTTCTGGATGGTTGTGAAGAAAAACCCACTCCTTCAATTGGCCACTTAGCGTCGAATATGCGGTTTGGAAGTTGTTCCTGATCTTGTCGGCGGTGACAGAATCCCGAACCTCATCCATTCGTGCAGGAGCATAGACTTGATAAACAAGTTGCGAGTTTATGACGAAACCATCAAGCGCACCGTCGCCGCGCGTGTTACGAATTTCCTGAAAATTTCCGTCGCCGTGCATGGCGCGAGCCAATTTTCCAAACCAGCTTTGGAATGCCTCTTTGTGATGGCTTTTGAATTGCCGGAGGTATTCGTCATGCTGGTTCTTGGCCGCGCTCATCGCTCTTTCGCCCTTTCAGGGCTTAAATTCATTCTGTTCGTTGCCCCAAGGCGGCGCTCGTTTCACTGCGCTTGCCCTAAGCTACTCAATTCTGATGAACCTTGGCATCCTGCCGTAGTCATTCGCTTCCAGACAAGCAAAAAGCCGCCACAGTTTTATGGAGTGGTTTTGTTTCAACGCCGCTTTATGGCACCGGTCAGGCCGTCTCTCAAAACGGCGGGAACGGGTCAAACGGTTCGGGCGGCGGCGTTGGCCGTCCAATTTTTA
>CAYPTV010000688.1:0-1739 GCA_964413505.1 uncultured Bifidobacteriaceae bacterium
CACTCACAACACGCCCTTCACAGATCCCAAACCGATGGGCGGGCCTGAAATCCATTTGCAGATCATCAACGCCGCTCTGCACGGGGAATTCCCCCGCGAACGCTCCATCGTGGCGAGCCTCTTCATCATCGCCATCTCCGTCGTGATTGCCGTCGCGCTGTGTTTTCTTGTCCGCCAGCCCGGATGGCGCTTCTTGGGCATCGTCAGCTTGAGCGGCGGCTACGCAATCTTCGCACAATTGCTTTTCGATTACGCCGGGCAAGTCATTCCATTGGCCGTGCCGCTGATGGTTCTGGTTGTGAGCAGCCTCGTCGTCCTCGCCTACGATTTTGTTCTGGAACGATTGGAGCGCATGAAGCTCCGCAACACCATGAGCCTCTATTTTTCGCCCGCCGTGTGCGAGGCCGTGCTGGCCAATCCCGGCTCCATGGAACCGCGCCGCGCCGACGTCACGCTGCTGCTCACCGACCTGCGCAACTCCACGCCGCTCGCCGAGGCGCTCGGCCCGCAGGGAATGTTTGAACTGCTCAACCGCGTCTTCGAGGCGCAGACCAACGCCATCATGGGCGAGGAGGGGAACCTGGAACATTTTCTCGGCGACCAGTTCCTGAGCTACTGGGGCGCGCCGCAGGCACAGCCCGACGCCGCCGACCGCGCCGGCCGCGCCGCCATCAAACTTATCACCGCGATGGAAAAGCTCCGCCCGACCTTCACGCCGCAGGTGCAGAAACTGTTCAACTACGGCGTCGCGCTGCACAGCGGTGGCGTGCTGGTCGGCAACAAAGGCTCCGCGCAGCGGCTCGATTACGGACTCGGGGGCGACACCGTGAACGAGGCCGCGCGCATCGAGGCGCTCACGAAATATTACGGCGCGCGGCTGCTGGTTTCGAGCATCACCTTCGCGCAGTTCACCGCCAAGCCCGCGCACCGCTTCGTGGACCGCGTGATTGTGAAGGGCAAGAGCGAGCCGGTGGAATTGTTCGAGTGCGAGAACCCCTGCATCCCCGCGAACTACCCCGAACTCTGCCGCCGCTACGAGGCCGCCTATGCCGAATACACCGCCGGACAATTTGCCGGGGCGAAGCTGCAATTCGACGCGCTGGTGCAGGAAATGTCCGACGGCCCCAGCAAGGCATTGTCCGCGCGCTGCGCCGAACTCATCGCGCACCCGCCCGCAGGCTGGCACGGCGTCTGGAAGATGGACGCGAAGTAGTCGCCCTTCTCCAAGCTCCCTGAACGGTAACAGCAGCCGTTGCTACCCTCTTCCAAGCTCCATTTATGTGAGGAGCAACCGTTGCTGCAAGACTCCAAGCTCCTTAAACTAGGGCAGCAACGCCTGCTCGGACTTTTTTGGGAGCCAGAAAATGCCCTGCAACGCTTGTTACAAGTTCAAAACCAGCCATTTATGGGATATTTCCCGTCGGGCGTGGTTTTCCGGCTCCGTAATGTAGGAGCCGACGTGAGGAGGCTCTAATTAAAAGCCGCAACGGGGATTAAAATGAGCCTCGTCACCTCGTCTCCTACGATTTTTTTGTAGCAGCGGACGTCAGTCCGCTCCTATTTCCGGCGGTGGTGGAGGGAGTTTGAGCCGACTCACGTCGGCTGCTACGGTGAAATTGATGAGCGTCCGGCGCGCCAGAGCGGTTCGCTTTCCGGCAACGCGCAAACGTCGCGCAGGCGTTTGGCCATGACGCACAGGCATGGGCGAAATATCAATGCCCATCCCACGCGCGGATTTT
>CAYPTV010000689.1:0-1734 GCA_964413505.1 uncultured Bifidobacteriaceae bacterium
GCAGGCGGGATTCAACTTCAGGGCGCGGTCAATCAATTGGGCGGCATCGGCCAGACGGCGCAGGCGTTCATATAACTCGGCCAGATCGGCCAACATTTCGGGCGTGGCATCCTTTTGTTCGGCGGCCCGTTGGAGATAGCGCTCGCCGATTTTTGGGTCGCGAAAATCGCGGGAATGCGCCCCCGCCAAAGCCAGCGTTTCCGTCCTGCGCGGGGACATCCGCACGGCCTGTTCAAAACAGCGTTCGGCGGCCGCGTAATCATATTGCAGCCCATACATGCGGCCCAATTGGAGTTGGATGCCGATATTGGAAGGGGCCAGCTTGCTGGCGCGTTCGAGCAGTTCGGTGGTCTGTTGAAAATCCTTTTGATGCCATGCCTGCTGTGCGGCCTGTAAAATCCGGTCCAGGGAACCTTGGGAAACCAATGACGGGCGCTTCAACTTCATGATAAGACCGAAGTTAGATGTTGAAATTAATTATGCAAGCCGTCTTTGAATCTTTGGGGATTGAATAGGCTTGAGGATACCGGCCATCCGCAGCGTAAAGCCTGGTTCTCGTAGCAGCGGACGTGAGTCCGCTCAAACAAAAAATTCAAACCTCGCTCCATGAAAGGAGCGGGGTTTTTAGTTTTCAAATTATCTTTTACAGCCGCCAAGCGGCGACCGAAAATAGCCCGCAGTTTCAACTGCGGGTATCGGAATTAGAAGAGATCCAAGCCCCGCAGGGGCGACAGATGCGTGCGTAAATGAGACCCGTTCTGCCGCCCCGCAGGGGCTTGATTGGTTTTCGCCATTGACCCACGGTTGAAACCGTGGGCTATTGTCTTTCATGCCTGCTGGCATTGGAATGCCTGATTTGTAGGAGACGACGTGAGGAGTCTCAAACTAAAACTAAAACAGAAATTCAGATTGAGTCTCGTCACCTTGACTTTTACCATTTCAATATCATGAAAGTATTACATTCAGATCAACGGGGACGGGTGACGCTGCCATCGCCTGCAAAACCGATGGATTCATGGATGCCGGAAGTGGTCGGTCCGGATCAAATTCTTCTGACCCGCGTTAAAAAGCCGGAATCGGAATGGATCCTTTTTAGAAGCGTAAAATACGGAGAATATACTGTTAACTCCTACTGTCGCCCTGGCCCTCCTGACCCAGCGTTTGAGTATATGCTGGCGAAACTTCTTTTGGAAAATGCGCTGGCTGCAAAGCGGTCTGGCACTGGCATTAAACCAAAAGATTGACCTCTCAACTACGTCACGCTCGTTGACATGGCTGTTCATGCTGACATTGGCACTTATATCGGTTCGCACTCAAAAACGCTTCGCGTTGACCGTTTGGCCCCAGAACATCGCGCCAGCAGTTTTGGATTGCGGCAGTCCCCGGACGCTTTTTGACCCGCTAAACCACAAAACCGCGCATTTATTGGCTTTTCTGCAAATCCACCCGATTTACCTCCGGCGATAAATGATTTTTCGACAAGGGAAAACCATTTACCGCCAAGGGAAAATCATTTATCGCCAGCGGAAAACGATTTACTGACAAGGGAAAATCATTTATCGCCGGAGAAAAATGAATTATCGCCAAGGAAAATTGAATCAGCGCGGGAGAAAAATGACTTTTCTCCGTGGGAAAATGAATTATCGCCGGAGAAAAATAATTTTTATCCGAAGAAAAAGGGAAAAGTTCCGCTGGAAAATTTCAGGTTTTGAATCCGCAGATTTTACAGATGAA
>CAYPTV010000690.1:0-1733 GCA_964413505.1 uncultured Bifidobacteriaceae bacterium
GCACGTCGCTCAATTTTTCGCGGAGCAGGCTGTAGCTGGTCACGTCGGACGGATTCTCCGCCGACTTGTCCTCGATGAAATCGCCTACGCTCACATCACCGTCGTCACCGACCGGCGCATGCAAAGATACGGGCTGCTGCGCCATCTTCAGAAGCGCGTGGATGCGCGAGACCGGCATGTGCATTTCGTCCGCCAGTTCTTCCGGTGTGGGTTCGCGGCCGAGCTCCTGTGTGAGCTGTTTCTGCGCGCGCCAGAGCTTGTTCATGATTTCAATCATGTGCACCGGAATGCGAATCGTGCGCGCCTGATCCGCTATTGAACGCGTGATGGCCTGGCGAATCCACCAGATGGCATAAGTCGAAAACTTGTAGCCGCGTCGATACTCAAACTTCTCGACGCCCTTCATCAAACCGATGTTGCCTTCCTGAATCAGATCGAGGAACGACTGGCCTCGGTTCGTGTATTTTTTGGCGACGGAAACGACGAGGCGCAAATTCGCCTCGGCCATGTGCGTCTTGGCCTTGAGGCCGCGATCGGCGGCGGCGCGCAAATCCTTGAACGTCTTCAAAAATTCCTCGCGCGGCATCCGCACGAACTGTTCGAGCGTCTGGATTTTCACGCGCTCGGCTTCAAGCGCTGAACGGCGCTCGGCGGTCGTGCGAAGTCCCTCGAGTTCCTTGATGTGCCGGGTGCTGGCCAGGAATTTGTCGCTGATGTTGCCAGCGACGACGATCATTTCCTCGACGACTTTCTGCTTGTAGAAGAATTTCGCGAACATTTCCTGCAGTTTCGCGCACATCTTCTTCAATTCCTTCGCAAGCTTGTCCTTCCGGCCTTTTTGCGCGGCCTTCTGCCAGTTGAAATACTTCGCGTCCACCTTCTGGTCGAACGCGTGCATTTTTTTGATGAGCTTTCGCAGGTCGCGAAGGTGCCCGTCGCGGTTGGCAACTTTTTTGTCAACGATGACGCGGTCGAAACGCTCCTTCGGCGGCTCGGACAAGAGTTTTTCCGCGATGGCGATGTGTTCCTTTGCCGTGAAACCGAGGCCGTAAATGATCGCTTTCATGGCGACTTCGGCTTCCTCGATTTTTTTGCAGATTTCAACTTCCTGCTCGCGGGTGAGCAAAGGCACTTTGCCCATCTGGTTCATATACATCCGGACCGGGTCGTCGAGGATTTCCAGCCGTGCGTCCTCGTCCGCCTCTTCCTGCTGCGGCTGCTCGGGATGTTTGGCACGCTCGGCGCGCTCCGCCTCGGCCTGGTCCATGACGATTTCAACATCGAGGCTGCGGAGCTTGGAAAGCAGCGCGTCGAGATCGTCGGGACTCAGATTTTCCGGCAGCACGTCGTTGATGTCGTCGTAAGTGACATAGCCGTGCTCCTGCGCGAGATGCAAAAGAGTCTTGATCGTTTCCGTCAAGTCCACCGTCGGCTGCGAGGATGCGGGCGTCGGCCCATTCGAGTGGCCGTTTTGCAGGCGCTTTTCAGCCTCAGCGATGGAACCCGCCGTATGCTCGGCTTTTCCGTTGGCCGCCGGATTTTCTCCGGATTTTTTTGCATTGCTGGAAATGATGAAACGCCGCCGCACCGGCGCGGTTTTTGGCTTGACGCTTTTTCCGCCGGCCCGACGACTGTTCTGCGACGCCTTTGACGGCGTGGTTGTTTTTCGCTTCAACATAAATTATGAGACCCAAATAAACCGCATTGGTTCAGAGAAATCATGGCGACTCTGC
>CAYPTV010000691.1:0-1730 GCA_964413505.1 uncultured Bifidobacteriaceae bacterium
CTTATTCGGAAATGAAAACAAAATTCCGCCCGTCGCACGCGGATTTCACCTATTTCGCCAAATACGGCATCCGCGCCTGGGCAGGCGGCGGACGCGCCAGCGCGCGCGAAACGGTTGGCCGCGTCGCCGCCGGTGCGATTGCGAAGAAGATTTTGCGCGAAAAATTCGGCGTCGAAACTCTGGCCTACGTCAAGCAGATCCAGAAAATTTCGGCGGAGATAAATCCTGACAAGGTGAAATTTTCGGAAATCGAATCGAACATCGTCCGCTGCCCGGACAAATCGGCGGCGGAACGCATGATCCGCCTGATTGAAAAAATGCGGCGCGAAGGCAACACCGTCGGCGGCGTCGTCGAGGGCATTGCGCGTGGCGTTCCGGCGGGCTGGGGCGAACCCGTTTTCGACAAGCTCGAAGCCGATCTGGCCAAGGCTATGTTGAGTTTGCCTGCGTCAAAAGCATTTGAGGTCGGCTCCGGCTTCGGCGGGATTCTGCTGACCGGCCGCGAGCACAACGACGCCATTCGTTCGCGCGGCGGAAAGGTTTTTACGACGACGAACCGTTCCGGCGGCATTCAGGGCGGCATCTCGAACGGCGAGACGATTTTCTTCCGCGTCGCGTTCAAGCCGGTCGCGACGGTGATGCACGAGCAGGACACGGTGACGGAACAATTTCAAAACACGACGCTCAAAGGCCGAGGCCGCCACGACCCCTGCGTGCTGCCGCGCGCGGTGCCGATGGTCGAGGCGATGACGGCGCTGGTCCTGGTTGACCACGCGCTGCGGCAGCGGGCGCAATGCGGTTGACTTTTTGACCTCAGGCGCGATTTTATTTTCACCACGGAAAAATTTATGGCCGAAAAAAACATCAATGAAATTTCGCGGGATGCGCGGACATTCTTCACGAAAGGCACCGAGGCCGCGCAGCGGGAAAACCTGGATTACGCGATTGACCTGTTCAACCAGGTGCTCGCAAAAGAGCCGGCGTTTTACGATTGTCGCAAGGCCCTGCGCGCGGCGCAGTTCAAGAAGGCCGGCGGCGGCGGCGGCGCCGGATTTTTCAAAAAAATGATGAGCGGCGCCGGTTCCTCGCCGCAGATCGCCAAGGCAAAAATCGTGCTGGGCAAAAATCCCGGCGAGGCCATGGCCATCGCGGAACAAATCCTGAACGGCGACCCGAACAGTTCCGCCGCGCACCGGATCATCGTCGAGGCGGCGGAGGCGCTGGACCTGCCGAACACGGCGGTTTTGTCCTACGAAACACTGATCAAAAATTCGCCGAAGGACAGGAACCTGGCGATTGATTTTGCGCACGCGCTCGCGAAGGCGGGCGACGTCAGCCAGGGCGATCACAATCGCGGCGAAAAAATCCTGATGGATTTGTTGCGCGAAAATCCGCACGACGGGGATTTGAGCCAGGCGTTGAAAAATCTTTCCGCGCGCAAGACGCTGGACGAGGGCGGCTACGGCGCGCTCGAAGGCGGCGGCGGCTCTTACCGTGACATCCTGAAAGACAAGAAGGAGGCCGAGTCGCTTGAACAGGAGAAGCGCGTCCAGAAAACCGAGGACGTCACCGAGCGCCTCATCGGCGAATACGAGGCGCGCCTGCGGACCGAGCCGGACAACCTCAAGCTCGTGCGCCAGCTCGCGGAGCTTTACACGCAGAAAAACAAGTTCGACCGCGCGCTGGAATTTTACGACCGCATCAAAAATTCCGAGATGGGCGCCGGCGAC
>CAYPTV010000692.1:0-1729 GCA_964413505.1 uncultured Bifidobacteriaceae bacterium
GCCGTCGATCGCGAACATGTGCATCGTGCCGGCGCGCAAAAAGGGTTCGCCGATGTCGCCGGTGAAGGCGGTGCGCCAGCCGAGCGTCATGGCCCAGAGCAATCGCAACGGCTCGTCTTCGACCGGCAGGCCAAACGCCAGCGTGCGCTTTGACCAATTGAGAAAACGGTCGGTCAGCGGCGGGGAGATTGAGGCCGGTTCGCGCAATTGCCAGTCGTTGGTTGAATCGGTTTTAAGCTCGTAATAAATGCCGCGTGTCTGCAAATAGTCGCGGTCGTCGAAAAGCCCCTCGGCCAATGGAAATGGCGGACGTGCTATGACACCGGAAATTTCGACGGGTTGTCCGGCGAAATAATTCCACGGCAACGCGGATGGCGTGGCGATGATGATCTTGCCGAGTCCGGGCTGCCAATTTCCTTCGCGACGGATTTCGGTGATGCGGACTTGTGCGAGCGAATGTTCCGATGGTTCGCCGTCGCGTTCGGAAACTTTCAATTGCGGCGTCTGGATTAAAATTCCACGAACGGTTTCGATTTCGGCATCATTGCCGACGAGATTTCTCAAATCCGCCGGTGAAATGATTGCCGTGTGAAAAACCAGGTTCGTCCAGCCGGCGAGCGCGAGCAGGATGCAGATAATAATTGGCCGAAATTTGTTGAGGACGACTGCAAGGACGAGCGTTAAGAATGAGACTGCAAAAAGAGCGGTGAGCGGGGGCTGGAAAATTTCCGCCATCAGCAACCCTGCGGCGTAAAACGAAACGACGGCAACCAGCGGGCGTTTCATAAAAATTCAATGTTGTTTTCGGAACCGGCAGAAAATCCAAAAGACGAGAAGGCCGATGGCGCCGCCGGCGGTGTCTATGAAAACGTCCGAGATCAGCGATGTGCGCGTTGGCACAAAGCTCTGATGAAATTCGTCGGTCGAGGCATAAAGGCACACGAGAAGCATCGTCCCCTGGACGCGAGGCCAAGACCATGGCGGAAGATTTTTCGACTGGTTGAGCGCACGCCAGAGCAGCAGCGCGAGGATGGCGTATTCGGTCAGATGCCCGCATTTGCGGATGAGATGATGAATTGTTTCGACGTTCGCCTGTGGCATTTGAGGGAAGAGCCAATGCAGCAGCGGCTCGACGAAGCGCGAGGAACGCTGGTAGGAATGCGAGTCGCTGGACGCTGTAAAAATCAGCGCCATCCAGACGATGACAGGCAGCCAGTATTTCAGGAATACGCGGTGTTTTGGCACACGGATAAAAACCAAGATTTGCGGCTCGCGGCAATCAGAATCGGAATTGAATTTGCAAAACCACGCCGCATTTGGCATGAAACTGCGTCCGATAGAAATTTTATTATGCTCAAGCTTGGAGTCAACATTGACCACATCGCCACAATTCGCGAGGCGCGGTATCGCGGGCGCGGATTTGGCGAGCCAGGTCCCGTCGAGGCCGCGCGGATTTGCGAGGCGGCGGGCGCGCACGGCATCACCGCGCACCTGCGCGAAGACCGGCGGCACATCCAGGACCGCGACGTCTTGGAATTGCGCGAAAAAATCGGGACGCGGCTGAACCTCGAAATGGCCAACGCGCCGGAAATCATCGCCATCGCGCTCAAGCTGCGCCCGGCCATCGTCTGCATCGTCCCGGAAAACCGGATGGAAGTGACGACCGAAGGCGGGCTGGATGTCGTCTCCGCCGAAAAATCTTTGACCGAGACGCGCAAGAAAATGAACG
>CAYPTV010000693.1:0-1726 GCA_964413505.1 uncultured Bifidobacteriaceae bacterium
CACGATGCCGGGATGATTGAGCTTCGCCAGCGCCTTGGCCTCGCGGGCGAAGCGGCCGGCAAACGCAGGGTCGTCACCAATGCCGGGCGGAAGGATTTTCAGTGCGACGATGCGGTCGAGCTCCTTTTGCCGGACTTTATAGACCGCGCCCATGCCGCCTTTGCCGATGAGTTCGAGCATTTCCAATTGCGGAAACAGCGGCGCCAGTTCCGCCACGCTCGGCGGATTGAACGCCGGCTGTTTGGCGTCCGTGACGGAGTCGGCCGCCACGCCCATTTGGAGCAGGCAGGCGGGACAAAGACCGGCCAGCGCGCCGGTGGGAAGCGGCGTGCCGCACTGCGGACATTTGTTTCCGTCGGGCATGGGCTGATTCATTTTTACCGTGTCCATGCCCACTTCAGAAGCAAAACCGGGAAAATGTTACCGGAAAATGTTGAAACCACGAAATACACGAACCACGCGAAAACTTTAGAAGATGATGCGCTCGGATTCCATCTTGTTTTCTTTTCGTGTGGTTCGTGTATTTCGTGGTTAAAAATCACCGCAGCTTGAATCCGCCTTTAAAGATCACTTCCGCGGCAACGATGACGAGAAACACCACGCCGACCAGCGCGTTCAGCCGGAAGAATGCCACGTTGATCCAGTTCAAGCTGCGGCGGCGCGCGATCCAGTGCTCCAGCACCAGGCAGCCGAGAATGATGAGCCAGCCGACGAGATACGCGATGCGGAACCGGCACAGCAGCCCGAAGCCCAGCAGCAATCCGCACATGATCATGTGCGCGAGAAACGCGGCCGCCAGCGCGTTTTGCGGTCCCCACGCCACGACGAGCGAACGCAGGCCGTGTGATTTGTCGAACTCGTAATCCTGCAGCGCGTAAATGATGTCGAACCCGACGAGCCACAAAATCACCGCGAACGCAAGCGTGGTCATTTGCATAATTTCCCAACCAGAAACATTCGCACCCTTGACCGCCAACCACGCACCGACGGGTGCGAGCGCCAGCGCAATGCCGAGAAAAACGTGCGTGTAATCCGTGAACCTTTTCGTCAGTGAATAAAAACAAACCATCACGAGTGCGACGGGTGAAAGAAAAAAGCAGAGCGGATTCAGAAAATAGCTGGCGGCAACCAGGCCTGCGCCGGAAATCACCCAGAGTAGAATTGCGCTGGTCAGGGAAATTTGTCCTGTCGGCAAATGGCGATTGGCGGTGCGCGGGTTGAACGCATCGAATTTGCGGTCAACGATGCGGTTGAACGCCATCGCGCAAGTCCGCGCGCAGACCATCGCGGCAAGAATCAGTCCGAACGTTTTCCAGCCCGGCCAGCCGCGATTGTCGCGTGCGGCCACGAGCATCGCTGCAAGTGCGAATGGGAGTGCAAAAACCGTGTGTGAGAAACGGACGAAGCTACCCCATTTTTCCAAACCGGAGCAAATGGCAGATGGCAGATGGCAGATTGGGTTTCGATTCATCGCGTTTGGCTTTTCCTAACTCCTAACTTCCATCTCCCAACTCCTATTCCTTTTCCTCCGCCCAGCGCGGGGCGAGTTTGTTCGGGATGCCGATATGATCCAGCACGCGAGCTACGACGGTGTCCACGATTTGAACCACGGAATTCGCGCCGGAATAAAAACTCGGGTTCGCTGGCAAAATGATCGCGCCGGCGAGCAGAAGCAGTTCCATGTTTTTGACGTGGATCAAACTCAACGGCGTTTCGCGCGGCACCA
>CAYPTV010000694.1:0-1725 GCA_964413505.1 uncultured Bifidobacteriaceae bacterium
CAACGCCAGCATCATCAACGCCGGCGACGGCGCGCACGAGCATCCGACGCAGGCGCTGCTCGACGCGTTCACAATCCGCGAGCACAAGGTAAAAATCGCCGGGCTGAACGTCACGATTCTCGGCGACATCCTTTACAGCCGCGTCGCGCGCTCGAACATCTGGGCGCTTACGAAGCTCGGCGCGAAGGTGACGCTTTGCGGCCCGTCCACGCTTGTGCCAAAGACGTTCGAGCAGATGGGATGCCGCGTGACGCATGACGTGGATGAGGCGTTGCGCGACGCAGACATCATTTATCTGCTGCGCATCCAGCACGAGCGCCAGCGCAAGACGATGTTTCCGGGCATCGGCGAATACACGACGCTTTTTGGTTTGGACAAGGCGCGGCTCGCGAAAACAAAACCGGACGCGCTTGTCATGCATCCAGGCCCGATCAACCGCGGCGTGGAGATTGACAGCGAAATTGCCGACTGCGAACGCTCGCTGATTTTGGAGCAGGTGACGAACGGCCTCGCCGTGCGCATGGCGGTTTTATTTCTGCTGAACGGCGGCAAAGGGCCGCAGGAAGTTTCTGGAAATTAGTTTTTTTTTGGCTTCACCGGCCAGAAAATCTGGAACATCCCGAAAATCACGAGTGCCACGCCCGCGATGTAAAAATACATCGCCCGGTCCGTCGGCGCGCCGGTGAAAATCTGCTGGACTTGCGAGCCGATGGATTCCGCCATGTCGTGTCCCCACACCAGCAGCAGCACGCCGATGACCACGGAAATAATGCCGATGATTTTTTGCATAGAGGTTTGAATTCAATATGAATTTGGCGCGGTTTCCGCAAGCCCCTTCACGATAGAGACGCCGGCCGAGGTTCCCAGCCGCGTTGCGCCGGCTTCAATCATGACCAGCGCGGTTTTTGTGTCGTGGATGCCGCCGGAAGCCTTGACGCCGAATTTCGGGCCGACGGTTTGGCGCATCAGTTTCACGTCCGCGATGGTCGCGCCGCTTGCGCTGAAGCCGGTGGATGTCTTGACAAAATGCGCGCCGCTTTCGACGACAATCTTGCAGGCGCGGATTTTTTCCTCATCGGTCAGCAGGCAGGTTTCCAAGATTACTTTCACCGTCCGTTCGTCCGCAGCTTCGGCCACGTCAATCAACTCGCGCAAAACATGTTTGTCGTCACCGGCCTTCAGGCGGCCGATGTTCAGGACGACGTCAATTTCCTGCGCGCCGTCGTCAATTGCGGCCTCGGTTTCAAATCGCTTCGTATCGCCCGACATCGCGCCGAGCGGAAAGCCGACGACGCCGGCGACCTTCACGTCCGAACCTTCCAGCAAATGATGCGCTTTGGAAATCCACGAGCCGTTGACGCAGACGCTGGAAAAATTATTTTCACGCGCCTCGGCGCAAAGTTTTTCGATGTCTGCGGCGGTGGCGTCGGCTTTCAGCAAAGTGTGGTCAATGAAGGCGGCGAGTTGCGCGGGCGAAAAGGTTTGGGTCATTGGAGGCAAAATCGTTAAAAGTTAAACCGGCCTGCCTTGGAATTTCCACCGTCACTTTTGCAACTCCGCGCCGGGCAGGTAAAGCGTGAAGGTCGTGCCTTCGCCGGCTTGCGTATGCACGTGCAGGCCGCCGCTGCCTTCCTTGATGAGCCGCTGGACGATGTTCAATCCCAAGCCGGTGCCCTGGCGCGGGCCTTTGGTGGTGAAGTAGGGCTGGAAAATTTTCGGCAGCAC
>CAYPTV010000695.1:0-1725 GCA_964413505.1 uncultured Bifidobacteriaceae bacterium
ACTCGTCCAGTTCCGTGCCGAGCACCTGCTGCGGCAGGCCGCGAAACTCGCCGAGAATCTGCAATTGCAGCTCCTTCGGCATCCGCGCCAGTTCGGCGGCGCTGGCCGGTGTGAAAATGATTTGAAACATTCTTCAGACAAGGTTTAAGGGTTGAGCGTTGAGAGTCAAGAAGACTGTTCTCCGCCCGCAGCGCCGTTTTTGCTCCCGTTGACTGCGTCGCGGGCTTACGCTGTCTGGGCATGGCAATCATCGGCAAGCGCAATTTGCTCTCCGTCGTCCGGGCTTCAGCTCCCGGCCTCTACCTTGACGGCGGTGATCTGGGCGAAATTCTACTGCCCGGCCGCTACATTCCCGCCGGCCTCGCGCCCAAGCAAAAACTCGATGTCTTTGTTTATCGCGATTCCGAAGACCGGCTTGTTGCCACCACGGAAAAGCCGCACGCGATGGTCGGCGAATTCGGCTGCATGAAAGTCATCAACGTGCATCCGCAGATCGGCGCGTTCCTCGACTGGGGGCTGGCGAAGGATTTGTTGGTGCCGTTCCGCGAACAGGAAATTCCGTTGCGCATCGGCGACTGGGCGGTGGTCTATGTCGCGCTCGACGCGCAGACCAGCCGCATTCTCGCCAGCACGCGCCTGAACCGCCATCTTAACCGCGATACTCCCGCCTACCGCGACGGCCAGCCAGTTAGTATTCTTGTCACCGCCAGGACGCCGCTCGGCTACAATGCCATCGTGGACAACGCGCATTTCGGTTTGCTTTACAAAAGCCAGCTCGCCTACGCGCTCAAAATCGGCGCGAAGTTGAAAGGTTTTGTCCGCACGGTGCGCGCGAATGGAAAAATTGATCTCAGCCTCGACGCCGTCGGTTACAAGCGCGTCGCGCCGCTGACCGATTTGATTGTCACCGCGCTCAAGATGAGCGGCGGCAAGCTGGCGTTCGATGACGACAGTTCGCCGGTCGTGATCCGGCAGAATTTCAGTGTGAGCAAAAAGGCGTTCAAGCAGGCGCTCGGCAAACTTTACAAGACGCGCCGCATCACCTTCACCAATCCGGGAATCGAGCTGTTAGAAAATGAAACATGGACGCCGGGAACCAAAATAAAATTATGAACGACCAAATCATCCGCCTGCTGGCGCAAAAGGATTACGTCGCCGCGAACGTGCCGGAGCTGCTGCGGCTGCTCCGCCTCGCGCCGAACCAACAGCAAGAATTGCAGGCGGCGCTCCAAAAGCTGGAACAGGCCGGCCAGGTCGCGCGCATCAAGGGCAACCGCTATGTCTGCCCGCGCGACGCGGATCTGATTGCCGGCCGCATCCGCATGAACCGCGCGGGCAAAGGTTTTTTGCAGCCGGATGATTCTTCGCTCAAGGAAATCGCCATTCCCGAAAGCGCCACCGGCACGGCGTTGCATGAGGACCGCGTGCTGGTGCGCCGCGATGTCCGCAAGAAATTTCGCGACGATGACACGGAGACCGGCACGGTGGTGCGCATTTTGGAACGGCGACGGACGCAGATCGTCGGCACCCTGGCGCAGAGCAAACAGTTTCTCTACGTCATCCCCGACGACCCGCGCATCCCGCACGATGTCTATGTGACGCCGCCGCGCGACGTGGGCCGCCGCGCAAACCTCGGCGACAAGGTGGTGGTGGAATTGCGCGAATGGGAATCGCGCCACAGCAATCCCGAGGGCGAAATCATCGAGGTGCTCGGCGCGCCGGACG
>CAYPTV010000696.1:0-1722 GCA_964413505.1 uncultured Bifidobacteriaceae bacterium
GAATCCGCACGACACGATCACCAGTTGCGGATTAAACTGGAAAACAGACAGCACAGCAGCATATCAATTTTGATACAGAAGATAGACTTTTTTGTTACACCCCGACGTCATATCTCGCAACCTGATTGGTGGAAAGCGGGTCACGTGCCGAGGAATAAAGGTTATATTCCCGGCAAAAATCAATATATTTCCCGGCTGACCGAACTATTATCTCGTTCACTTGCCACTCTTTAACCATAGGCTACGAATACGACATCCACGAAACTGTATGCAGTGCACACATTTTAATTATCGATTAAAGATAACTTAATGAAGCAGTTAATATCCACTATATAGTTTAAATTAATTATGAAGTAAATTAGATGCAATTCACAGTATCAGCAAATTGTTTTATTCAATTTAAATGAAGATGCGTACGCGTCGTACAAGTGTTGCGCCAGGAGCTTTATCAATTAAAAATGATTTAACGAACAAAAACAAACTATACGGTTATTCGGCTTAAAAGTCACGTAAGTGCACCTAAGTAATTTATAGAAACCTATTTAATATGTAAAATATTGGCAGAATGTGATATTTACCTTGTCGTTGTAACGAATTTTGAGACCAGACGAATTAATGTGAGATTATCACATCGTCATGTCAAACATCAGCAGATGACCAGAGTCACGTCATCAATGTATCCGGTGTAGCTAAAGATGACACCGACCCAACCGGCCCCAACCGGTTTTTGATATTAACTGACTGTCTTTGACTCGCTTTTTAGCCTAACCGGTCTTTCTTCCATTCCCGGTAACTGGGGGCTTTGGGACTGGTAATCGTGGGCATCTGTGACTTAGATGAAGATGCGTTCGTTCGGGTTCGGGTAAGTTAACCGATCGAAACCAGACCGGTGTGACAAACTCGGAGGGACCGGTGGGCGACGGTGGCGGCCGGTGGAGCCATTGGGGCCGGTAGCCTGGATACCAAGCGATGGCAGATTTTATCGGCTATGCATCTGCAACAAGTGTAGGGCCTATCTTATTATGGGCTTTAGCCATATTCATAACACGGCCTGCAATGCAGGCTAGGGGGCCGGTGTAAACTTTAGCTGCACTCAATGGCTCGCATTCCCTTTCGTACAAACTAATCGTTCTCCTCAACTCAAACCCCAATTTACTAATATGTGTAATTTGTTTGCTAATTAGTCGGCGCGCCGCGATGGTGACGTCACGCCGTCAGCGCAGCGGATTTATGGTTTACCGACACTCATTTTTTCTTTTCTTTTTATTCCGGGAGTAATCTCAGCCGATACTTATCCGATCGCCGAATTTATTTCACCGACACACGTGACATGACTCGGGTTTTCAACTCACGTCTCGAATTTCGAAAATCTTAGCTACTTATTTCATGGGTGTAAAAGCCGTTAAGAAATGCTGATTTTCACGTTGTTTTTTCACTGAATTACCTCGCATTTTCGATCACTGCGCAAAAACGGTTTGACCTAGGCGAAATCCGAAAACAGATTAATCATCAAGAACTGTAAATTTTTTTACAAGTGCGTATTTAGTTGTTTCTTAAAACTGGTGATCAAGTAAGTAGACCGAAGACCGCAATTGTCTAGCCGGTAGGCGCTGATGAATTAGCGTGGGCAGATAATCGGGGTAGTCGGGGTGTAACAAAATGAATATTGAACCTCTAGTCTGGAATATCAATATATATTTTCCGGGGGTGGGGAAATATTTC
>CAYPTV010000697.1:0-1716 GCA_964413505.1 uncultured Bifidobacteriaceae bacterium
GCGATGTCGTCCTGCACGATGCGGTGCGTGCCGATGACGATGTCCACCGCGCCGCCCGCCAGATTTTTCACCACCAGGTCCTGCTCGCGCCGCGTGCGATAGCGCGAAAGCAATTCGATGCGGACGGGATAGTCGGCCATGCGTTCGCGGAAGTTGTTGAAATGCTGCTGGGCCAAAACGGTTGTGGGCACGAGGATGGCAACCTGTTTTCCATCCATCACGGTCTTGAACGCCGCGCGGATGGCGACCTCCGTTTTGCCAAAGCCGACGTCGCCGCATATCAGGCGGTCCATCGGCTTGGCGCGTTCCAGATCGGATTTCGTCTCGGCGATCGCGGTAATTTGGTCGGGCGTCTCCTCGTAGATGAAGGCGTCTTCAAATTCGCGCTGCCATTGAGTGTCAGGCTTGAACGCATGTCCGACTTGCGTCTCGCGCACGGCCTGGATGCGGAGCATCTCGGAGGCGATGTCGCGCACGGCGCGTTCGGTCTGCTCCTTTGCCCTGGCCCAGCGCGTGCCGCCGAGGGTGTTGAGCGGAGGATTCACCTTGCCGGCGCCGACGTATTTGCCGACGAGATGTGCCTCGCTGACGGGAACGTAAAGCTTGGGCGGTTCGTTCGAGGGATCTCCCGGCGCGTATTCGATGACGAGACATTCGGTAACGGGGTTCGCCGCGGAGGTGAAACGTTGCAGCGTTGAGACGGAAGTCGCCGGCAAATCCTTCAGGCCGAGAAATTTTCCGATGCCATGCTGCAGATGAACAACCAGATCACCTTCTTCCAAGTCCGTGAAATCAATGTCCAGCGCCGAACGAGTCGCGAGCGCATGCAAAGATTTCTGGCGGCGGGGCCGCTGGATTTTGTAACGGCCAAAAATCTCCGCGTCGGTGACGACAACCAGCTTCGCCTCGTCGCACAGAAAGCCGCGAGCGAGCGAGCCGAGATGAACCCAAAGCCCAGGCTCCAAGGCCCAAGGTGGTGCGCCATCGGTTGAATTTGGGTTTGGGACTTTGGACTTTGAATTGTCAAAACCCATTTCCCGCCAGATTTCCTCAAACCGCCGTCGTTCGCCGTCGTTGTTGCAGAAAACATGAACGGAATAATTTTGCCGGAGCCAGCGATGCAACTGGTTAAAAAAATCACGGCGTTGCATCCCGGCAATCTGCGGTTCCGGCGCCCGCTCGGCCAGTGGCCGAAAGGCGTCGAGCGAATCAAATTTGATGTTCTCGATTTGGGATTGGCGGCGGCCTTCATCAGTCTCCCTGTCTGCGGAAATTTCGACCGACGAAAGACCTCGCCGGTTCAATTCCTCCAGGAAGTCCGGCCAGGAAATGAAGAACGGATCGTTCGCGGGAACTTCCTGCGCGTAAATTTCGGCTGCGGCTGAAAGTTGTTCCGGCCCGCAAAGCAGGAAAATTGTTTTGCCCGGCAGGTAATCGAGAAGCGTGGCAAGCGCCGTTTCATTGCCGGTTGTTTTTGCCTGCTGCATTTGCCGCAAAATTCCCAGTTCACCGGCGGGCGGCAAAATGATGTTTGAAATCTCGTCGCGGGACATCTGCGTGAGCGGATCGAACTCGCGCAGCGATTCCAGCTCGTCGCCGAAAAACTCCAACCGCACCGGCCAAGGATTGACGGGCGGAAAAACGTCCAGGATGCCGCCGCGCAGGGCGATTTCGCCCTTCTGGGAAACCTGGGCTTCCGGTTCGTAGCCTTGTTCT
>CAYPTV010000698.1:0-1714 GCA_964413505.1 uncultured Bifidobacteriaceae bacterium
AATTCCTGAATTTCAAAACACCCAAAAACTTTGGCTCCAACCCGCCAGACACAAGCGCAGAAACTGTAAACATACTGATTCACATGAAAACAAAACTGACCCTGACAGTCTTGGCCGCCATTCTGGTCATGCTCGGCGTCAACAATGCCAGTGCGGCAATCACCCAGCGAGGTATCGCGTCAACGAACACCACCACGACCACCTCGCTGTCAATCAACAAGCCGACCGGTGTTGTGCAGGGCGATGTGCTGATTGCGGTCATCTCACAAGGAGGCAATAATACCACAGCGCCAACATGCACAGGTTGGACTTTGATAGCTTCAACAAACCTCGGCGGCACGGGCGTTCGCTACGGTGCGGTGTTGTATAGAATTGCTGGCGCAACCGAGTCGGCAACGAATAGTTACACTTTTACCCTAGGCAGTGGGACCAGTCATGCAGTAGGTGCCATCAATGCTTTCTATGGTGTTAACACCACGGGGGGCTATCTTGTGGGCGGTGCAGCCGGTGGGCCGTTTGATGTCGTCCCAGGGCCTATCTATACAAATGCGGGGTCTGCTTTTGGCGCAAACTCCATCACTACGAAAACCGCCAATGCGGCGGTGATCATGTTTGGGATGACGGGTGATACCACGACAGGCTCGATCACTTGGGGGCCCAGTTGGACGACTGCATCGCCCGGCTCACTCACGCTGTCCGTGCTTTCCCAATATCCGGCCTCGGGCATATCGAGTGATTACTGCTATGTCGGCGCGGCATGGACGACGAAGTCGAGCGCTGGTGCCACTGGCGCTGGAACCAATGCGGCAACGGTGCAGGCCCACACTGGTGGCATTTTGATCGCACTGATGTCGGTTACAAATACGACAACGACAATTGCCTCATCGGCCAATCCCTCAACCTATGGCCAGTCTTCGGTCACCTTTACCGCCAATGTGCAGACCAATGGCGTGACAGCGGGAACAGCTACCGGCTCCGTGCAGTTTCAAACCAACGGTGTGAATTTTGGCGCAGCGGTAACTCTGTCGGGTGGCAGCGCAACCAGCATCGCTTTGCCGACGACCCTGCCGCCTGGCAACTATAATGTGACAGCGATTTATAGCGGTGATGGCAGTTTCAACACCAGCACGTCAAGCACGTTGGTTCAGACCATCAACAAGGCGACGCCGACGGTGACGATCACCGGCACGACCAACTTCACCTACAATGGTTCGGCGCAAGGGCCAAGCAGCGTCACCACTTCACCGGTTTCGACCGGGGCAGTGACTTACAGCTATGCGGGTGTAAGCGGCACCACCTATGGTCCGAGCGCCACCAAGCCAACCGGTGCGGGCAGTTACACGGTGACGGCGACGGTGGCAGCGGACGCGAACAACAATGCGGCTTCGTCGGGTGCGATGCCCTTTGCGATTGCCAAGGCGACGCCGACGGCGACGCTGGCAGTCAACAACTCGCCGGTGACTTACAACGGTTCGGCGCAGGCGGCGACCGTTGGAATCACGGCCAGTTCCGTGGCGGGCTCGGTGTCAAGCGTTCTGACCGGCGGCGCGGCCAGTAAGATCGGTGCCGGCACCTACGCAGTCACGGCGAGCTTTGTGCCGACGGACACGACCGATTACAACAGCCTGACCGGATTATCGGCGGGCAATTTTGTCATCAGCAAGGCGGCGCCGGCGGTGACGGTGACGGTGGGCAGCTACACCTACAGCGGATC
>CAYPTV010000699.1:0-1710 GCA_964413505.1 uncultured Bifidobacteriaceae bacterium
TTCTATAAGCCGTACATTGGTCAGTCACCCCAGATGAGGTGTTCAAATTACTCGGCTCCATCCCGTCGAAGTCGTCGCCAATGGACCTTTTGCCTACATCGGTCCTGAAAAGATGTAAAGGTGTATTTGCACCACTGATAGCGCGCCTTGCAAACCTATCATTTCAGGAAGGCCGTTTACCAGAGCGCTTTAAGAAGGCCCAAGTTACACCACTGCTGAAGCATGAAGGCGACGATATTAGCAATCCAGCTAATTATCGACCCATTTCGAATTTGAACACTATATCGAAAGTCATTGAACGCCTCGCTTTAGCTAGACTCCGACAACACATTACAAAGTCGCCGAATTTCAATGTATCGCAGTCCGCTTATCGTCGCCACCATTCGACCGAGACAGCGCTGTTATGCATTCTGAACGATATATATGGCAAGATAGACGAAGGACGAAGTACGTTGATGGTCGCTCTCGATTTGTCAGCGGCGTTTGACACGGTCGACCACTCCGTGCTACTCACCCGACTCGAGCGCAGTTTTGGAATCCACGGTTCAACACTGACGTGGATCGAATCGTATCTGGCGGATCGAACGCAGTTTGTTCGTCTGGGTACAGCAAATTCGATTGTTACAAACTGTCTGTGCGGCGTACCCCAAGGTTCTGTATTAGGACCCTTGCTATTCATCGCCTACATCTCGTCTACGGCCAACATTGCTGAACACTTTGGAATCGGTCATCACCAGTACGCCGATGACACTCAGGTGTACGTCGCACTGTCGCGAAGTGATGTTAATGCCAGCGTGGCTAATCTACACAATGGTCTAGCCGCGCTGCACCGATGGTTCAGTCAGAACGGTCTGGTAATCAATCCAGACAAATCTGAAGCAGTACTGTTTGCAACAGCACAGCAGACCAGGATAGCACCCTTTCCACTCGAGGAAGTGAACGTCGCTGGTTGTTCCGTACCGCTGTCGGACAGTGTTAAAATACTTGGTGTAACCCTTGACCGACATCTAACATTCAATAAGCACGTACAGAGCTTATGCAAATCTGTGAACTACCACACTCGTGCGCTAAGACACATCCGGTCATCACTGTCGACGGACATGGCACGAACTGTTGCCTGCGCATTAGTCAATTCACGACTTGACTATGCCAACTCGATTCTCTATGGCACATCGGCGTCGAACATCGCGATGCTACAAAGAGCGCAGAATGCTTTGTCTCGTGTTGTTACATACACTCGGCGGACAGAGCATATTAGACCTGTGCTTCGGAACCTCCATTGGTTGCCGATAAGCTACAGAATTGACTTTAAAGTGGCAACCCTCGCCTACAAAGTCCATGCAACTGGCAGTCCGGCGTATTTGAAGTCTTCCGTCAGTGATTATACGCCGTCACGCGACCTACGTTCATCAAGCTTGCAGTTTTTGGCAACCGTGCAAACGAGGACTGCGATCGCCCGTCGAGCATTCAGTCAGGCAGCTCCATCAGTCTGGAACAATTTACCGTACAATGTTCGCACAGCTGAAACATTTGAACGATTTAAATCATCCATTCGAACACACTTTTACAGCCGTGCTTTCTGTTGATCACGTGACAGACCGCTCCCACGATTCGCCGGTCATTCGTCGACATAATGGAGCGTCAACAACAACATTTAATAATAATAATAATAATAACGAGGGGATTACAATACGCAAAGCATATTGTATG
>CAYPTV010000700.1:0-1708 GCA_964413505.1 uncultured Bifidobacteriaceae bacterium
TGAACCTCTCCGGCCGCGGCGACAAAGACGTGGCGCAAGTGGCGGCGAAGGTGAAGCTGGAAATGCCGAAGTGAGCGACCAAATCCCTTTCGGCAAGCTTGCTTTTTGTTCCGCAGAGGCTCAACTTCTGCGTCAGTAAAATTTTCTAAATGGCCAAGAATCGAGCAATCTATTTCGACTATATCCAATCGAAGCTCACAGCTCTCGCTAGTGACCTAGAGGTTCGTGGCAAGTTGAATTTGTTGAACCTTCACCTGCATTCGGAGGACTTTTACCTTCATTTGTGTAATTTGATTTTTGGTTGGGAACTCAAAAATGGGAGTGTCTGGACTCGGCCACCGGCGAAGCTTTGGCGGCAGCCGTCCGCAAATATCACATCCCCGATTTCTCGAACTGGCCGCCCCCCGCCGCCTTTGCCCGCGCCTTCGCCCGGCTGGAAAAAGATTTGCGCACGAGCATCGGCAAATAAAGCGCCAGAGGGCTGGCGCAGTCCAAGACTGCTTCGCGCATTTGTTCGCCAATGGAAAACGCGTCCAGCGTCTTGGACTGCGGCGGCCCTCCGCCGCTCTTTCACAGCGCGGGAAAAAAGTCAAAAAATCTCTTTCGCCCCATCCGTGGGCTTGATTCGCTTTTGTTCGTTTAACCCACGGCTCGCGCCGTGGGCTTCTTTCTTCCGTCGCTCCGCGACTCGCGCAAGGTCGGGCGCACATGCAGGACGGGCGGCAGCAGGACGAGCGGTCTTTTCCGGCGATGGATGCCACGCGCAGCCGAGCGGACGTGGGTATTGCGGAAGTGGATGCCGAGGACGCTGAATACGGGCTTGCTTTCGCGGAACGGGACGCAGTTTTCATCGAAAACAAAGGGTTTTTGCTAAAAGAGGCGTCGGTATATGTAAAAGTATTCATAGGATGTTCAAAACCGAGGCGGGTATATGCAAAAGTGTTCAAGCATTCTTCAAAAGTGAAGTCGGTATATGTAAAATCATTCAGATATTTTGCAAAATCGGAGTCGGAATATGTAAAACTGTTCATGGGATTTGCAAAAGTGAAGGCCGGTTTCGCAAATTCCCGGTCCTCTTTTGCTCAATTGGCGTCGTGTCGGAGGCGATTGTCTTCCCGGCGGACACCTGGTAAGTTCAGGCATGACCAACGAGATGCCAAATCCACCGGCCGGCGCGCCTGTTCCCGACCCGGCGACCTTGCTGCACGCAATCGGCAGTCCGGTGCGCTGGCACGCGCTGCGGTCGCTGGCGCTGGCCGGCCCGCAATCGGTCAACGACCTCGCGGCGCAGGGGGGCCGCGCGCAGGATGCGATGTCGCGGCACCTGACGGAGTTGTGGCAGGTGGGCGCGGTGGTGGTGGTGAACCCGCCGGATGGTGACCGCCGGAAAATTTTCTACGCCATCCCGCCGGAGCGGTTGCGCGAGGCGGCCGGCGGGAAGGAAATTGATTACGGCGCGTGCGTGCTGCGGTTTTCTTGACGGAACCTGAAAAAACTTCTCCCGCCACGAAACTGTTCCAAATCAAATTGACGTGATGAATTCAACGACTGCCACCCGCATCGCCGCCGCGACGGGATTCCTGGCCGTGGCGCTCGGTGCGTTCGGCGCGCACGGGCTGAAGGAGCTGTTCGCGCAAAATGGAATGGCCGGTGTCTGGGAAAAGGCGGTGTTTTATCATTTCATCCACGCGGTGATGCTGTTCGTGCT
>CAYPTV010000701.1:0-1706 GCA_964413505.1 uncultured Bifidobacteriaceae bacterium
CACGGCAGCGGACTGGTGGCCTTGATGCAAATGGCGTCGTCGCCGCTATCAATGTCGCAATCGCGGATGCGCACGCCCTCGCATGAATCGAGGTCAATGCCGTCGTTGTTTGCCAGTCCGGTGTTGCGGGTGCGGATGGTGACGCGCTCGACGGTGGCGTGGCGGGACTGGAAAAAATTCAATGTCCACGCGCCGGGATTCGTCAGGTGAACGTCTGTGACCGTAACATTCGTGCAGCGCAGCCAGCGCATGAGAAACGGCCTGACAGTGTAACGGCTTTGCGCGGCCTTCAATTTTCTACCTTGTCCGTCAATCGCGCCAGCGCCTTCGACGCCAACGTGGCTCGCGCCATCGGCGACAATCAGCGCATAACCGAGCGGAACGCCGTCGCCAGCCATGAACGGATCAACATTGCGATAGTCGGCGGCGTTGGTGCTGCCGAGCAGGACGGCGTTTTCGTCGAGGTGCAAGGTGACGTTGTCCTTGAGCTGGATTGTGCCGGTCACAAATCGTCCCGCCGGAAATCGAATCGTTCCGCCGCCGTTCGCGCTGCAAGCATCAATCGCTTTTTGGATGGCGGCTGTGTTGACCGTCGTGCTGTCGCCGATTGCGCCAGATTTTGTCACGTCAATCAATTTGCCGGGGGTGGCCGTCATTACCGGTGCCGTCAAAATAAAAATCAGGACTGGCAGCAATTTGAAAATTATTTTTTTCCGCACGGACATAAATTGAAATTCCTCGCGTTGCAATTTCAAAAATCATTTTATCCAGCCGGGCGGACGGCTGCGGAGCGGATCGCCTTCCGGCACTTGATACGGTTCCAAAAGCGCGGTGAATTTCTGGATGAGGGCGCGTAGTGTTGGCATGTCCGGCTGGCCTTTGCGCAGCAAATCCACCTGCCGCGTTGGCAGGTCGTGCATGGCGACAAGCTGCGCCGCTTCCAGAAGATTTGCCGAACGCTCGGCCAGGTCCAGGCCAAGCTGCCAGTCGGCGTTGGTGTTCGCGAGCCACTTTTTATTCGCCGATACGGCGGCGGTGACGCGACCTTCGCGGTCGGGAACTTCCGGCATGACATCCGTCCCGCGATTTCGGAAAAATCCCATCAGCGCGGCGACTATCGAGGGATCGCGCACCGTTCCGTCGGCGTAAAAAACTCCATGCACCGTTCCCCATTGTTTTGTGATCATGAGTTCCCAGATATACCAACCCATGCCCGACTTCTCGTATTCTTCGAGCGTCACGTCGTAGGGATTTGCGCGGGCGATGCAGCCGATTTCGGTGTTCATGACCGGCTTGCCCTGGCTCACGGCATATTGCTTTGCGCGCTCAATATGTTCATCAATCTGGTGGCGCGTCGTGCTGTAATCGTGGAAGCAAAGCACGTCCACCAAATCGCCGCCGGTCGCTTCCATTTCCCCCTCGGTCGTTGAACCGATGGTGATTGGCGTGACCTTGTCCAGTTCGCGGAAGACGCCGGCCATGTGCCGCGCGAACTGGATGCGGGGAGACCCCGGCTCGTTGTGAACGTCCCAGAACGTGAGGCCGGGTTCCCTGCCGTTGCCGATGGTGTTGACCAAATCTGCGGCATAATCTTTGGCCAGCGGCCATAAATCCTGGTTCGTGGCCCACGCGCGGGGATATTGGAGCGTAGCCATGACGCCGATGCCGCGTTCGTGACAGACGCGGATGAAGTCCACGAGGTTCGA
>CAYPTV010000702.1:0-1701 GCA_964413505.1 uncultured Bifidobacteriaceae bacterium
CAGGAAACCGCGTCCGGGCCTGCACGCGCTTCGCGCGCCGGCTGCGCCCGCGGCAGGCTTTGAAAGGAGTTTTACTATGCCCAAAACGGGCGAAACCAACCGGGTGTCCGGGATCTACAAATCCACCCATTGCGGGAAGAACGTCGAACGTGCTTTCGCGGAAGGCAAAACCTTCGCCCCCTGCGACCACTGCCACCAAGCCGTGGAGTGGGTTTTGGTCCGTAAGACTCAGACGAAGTAGTCGCCGACGATGACCTCGATCCAGCCATCGCACTGCGGATGGTGCTCGACAAAGCGGCCATGTCGCTCGGCCATCCGCACGAGGCGTTCGGCGCCCTCGGACATGACAAGCTGGACGAAGCGATCGCCGGCTTTGAGCCGCTGCCGGAAGAGTTCCCATTCAACGCCCAGGGCAAAGCAGAGGTTCCCCGCGAACGAATCGAGCGATCCGTCGTCCGCTTCAAAGGAGTCAACGAGCTTCCAGCACATACAAAAGGCTAGCTCACAAAAAAGGTTGCCGCGAAGTCAGCAAAAGAGGCCGAGCGCCGTGGGGAAAAAGCATTCTAACGGAAGATGGATTGAGGGGTAAAGAGAAAAAAGGAGCAGTCGACCTGTGATCGAACCAATTGACGGCGGCCCGATCGAGCAATACTGCCAGGCCATGGGCTATTCGTTGCAAAAATTCCTCTACGATCTCGAAAACAGGGAACCTCACGCCGTGAGGGTTTTCCTACGCGAGCAAGAACGGGCAGGTATCAGGGAGCTAAAAGAAATCACGCCCATGCTGCCAGCGCCGGAAGTCAGGCCGGAAAAAGAAACGATCCAGGAAGAATTGGAAGAGGATGTTTTTGAAAAGTACGACCTCCGCGATCCGCTCGAAAAACTCACAGACGAAGATTTTGCCTCGATCCGGCAGTTCCTGCGCGTGCTCCAATCGCACAACGCCTTCGTAATGGCTGAGCCTCGATCCTCCCAGGGAGATGGCCCCTGGGTCTCCGTCTTCCATGAGGAGTTTCAAAACTGGGTCCGCGACGAGGAAGGGTACATCGAGAAATGGCGCGGTGTGCCCCTGAAAAAGCGCTTTGCGTGGCGCTTTTGGAAAAACAATGGTTTTCATTGCTGCGGGGACTGCAATAACGAGGACATGAGCGCCTGCCAGAACAGGACGCGGCGCGTCGAGGTCGACGAATTCATCGACGGCTATCACAACTATTGCCACCTTCACCGGGCGCGGAATGAAGACGCTGCTTGAAAGTGTCCAGATGGTTTTTCAGTTCGCGCATGCCGAGAACCCTTTTTTCCAGGCGGATAAGCTGCCACGCTTCCCGATCATCACAGGCAAGACGCGCTTTGAAGCCCGTGAGCGACATCCCCATGGCGCGGCAGTAGGTTGCCACGGGCCCGTTCTTGATGGGGCGCACGCGCACGCAACGGCACGCACGCGCAATCAGCCAGGGCACGATAACTTCGTCACACAGTCTAAAAAACATGGTTTCCACCGGGAAAACAGGATGGAAGCAGGCCGGCCCCGCGCGGGAAAAACAGGGCCGCAACCCCCAACGCGTTGGGAGGCCCTGCGTAATGCACCACCGCGCATCGGGCCGGTCTGCCCGGGCGGTGTCGGTGCGGCACAGCCCGCGGCCGGCCACCGGGGCGGGACGCCGCCCCGGTGGCGTTTTTCCCCGGTTTCCACCGGGAAAA
>CAYPTV010000703.1:0-1696 GCA_964413505.1 uncultured Bifidobacteriaceae bacterium
GAGCGGGCGGACCTTTCCCCCATAACGTGCGGGTATATTCAAGACGCATGCAGACCGATTTGATTCATAGTAGGAATTTCAGCGGATCTGTTCTAATTGTGCGCAGACGACTGTTTTCTATGACACGCCGACCTCTGCAAGCTAATCCTTTTCTTTCGCGAGGACCATTTCACCCGCAGAGTGTGAACCTCTTCCTCTCGCGCGCTGACCGTTTTCATTCTCGAGGACCCAGGAACAACTATGATCTTCGACCAATACGTGCGGACCTTCCTTCCCACAAGCGACACAGACGGACCTTTGCCCAACGGGCGCGGACATTTTTCGTTTAAGCGGACATTTCCTCATACCGTGCGGACCTAATCCTGACGCACGCGGACCGATTTTATTTACTTTGACTCTTAGCTGACTTTTGGCCACGAGCGCTTCGCGTGCGTACTGTTCCTCCACAAGCGGACCTTTCGCTTTGTGCAGTTACTGTTTTTTAGCTCACGCGAATCTCTGCTAGCCACGCGCGGACCTTTCCGTTCTCGCAGACCATTTACCCCTAGGCCCATTACCAAAATTTAATGTCAAGGAATCCAGTGGATTTTTTCTGTTCAGGTTCGATTTGCGTGCGGACTTTTCGCTCCAAAAGCGTACCTTCTGCTTCGCGCGCCGACCGTTTTCTGTGACAAACGGCGCGTTTAAGCGGGCTGACCTTTTCCACCATAACATGTGGACCTAGCCTATTCATGGTGTACGCAGACCGATCAAATTCATTGGGACTCGTCATTCATCATGACCCCGAGTGGACCTTTTATGGTCACTCGCACTTCGCGCGCGGACCATTCTCTCCGCTTGCAGACCTTTCATTCCACAAGCGGACATTTTCTGCCTCATGAGCGGACCGTTTTTTATCACACGCGGACCTCTGCCCGCCGCGCGCGCGGACCTTCTTCGTTTGCGCGGACCACTCCCTCTCGTACCCCGACCATTTTCATTCTCGAGGATCCCGGTGGATATTTTCGGGTCACTTTCGCTTCGCATGTAGACCCTTCTCTCAACAAGCGGATCTTTTTTGTTGCAGACTTTTTCACCATATCTATCATGACACGCGCAAACCGAGTTGATTCACTGGGGTCCTTAAACGGTTCTTGTCAGTCACGAGCGCTTCTCGTGTGGACTTTTTTCGATCGCGCGGATCTTTTACCCATAATATGCGGACCTCTTCCCTTGCACGCGGACCGTTGTTACTCACCAAGTGGACTTTTTCTGGCAGAATTACGCAAACGCATACGGATTTAATTAATGGACCTTTATCTAAGCGCGCAAGCGGACCATTTTATGAAGTGCGCGCGAACGTTTTGTCTTTTTTTCGTGCGAGCGTTTCCCGTCTCGCGCGCTTCGCGCGCGGACCTTTATTTTTTCACCTCGAAAGTGGGGGGCCAAAGGATATTCCGGCCCCCCTTCCAAAAAAGTGGGGGTGCCATGGCCCCCCCTGCCCCCCCCCTATGCCGCCGCCCTTGGCCGATGACACTTTGGGAGTAGATATCGGGGGGATGGGGTACCGACTATTACCCCTGAAACAAAATTGAACTTGATGTGATCAAAGAGTAGTTTTGGCGCCAAAATTACCTCAGCTGATGCCATGATGATATTTGTCCCAATTTGTTTTATAGGTTTCTCTAGCGCGTCTTTCCCCATGATGGAGGCAAAT
>CAYPTV010000704.1:0-765 GCA_964413505.1 uncultured Bifidobacteriaceae bacterium
TGGGCCTCTTGCGTGCGCGCAGCGCCGTCGTGTTCAACACCTCCAACACCTTGCTGGCCGGTGCAACCCTGACGGGCAACGTGGCCATCAACAGCGCATTCGAATGGACGAGCGGCGTGCTTGGCGCTGCGAATGCCGGGATATCGGTGGCGACCAACGCCGTGCTTGTGCTGGCGGGAGTCAATGGCACGGATTATATCATGGGGGAATATCTGACCAACGCCGGGACGATTTACCTGCAAAGTGGAAATTTTCAGATTAACTGGCAGACCTACTGGGGCAACCTCATCAATCTTCCCGGAGGAATCGTCAACATGGCGGCGGATGTGTCAATTGACAGCTATGGCAACCTGTTGGGTTTCATCAACCAGGGGACGGTCCGCAAATCAGGCGGAACGGGCACGAGCGGCATCAATCCCATTTTCAAAAACTTCGGCACCGTGGATGTCCAGACCGGAACCGTCAGCGTGAACGGCGGCGGCAACGGCATCGGGACGTTCAACGCGGAAGCCGGGGCCACGCTGATGTATCCGGCCAGCTATGAAGTGGACGGCTCCTTCACCGGTGCCGGAACCAACCTGATCACCGCCGGCGCGACGTTGACCGGAAACAATGTGGTGACGGGGACGTTGACGTTGAGCGGGGATAACTATCTGGAGACCGTGACGACCATTGCCACCAACGGTGTGTTGAACGTGATGAGCGATGTGGCCCGCTGGCCCGGACTTGTGCTGACGAACTACGGCACGATCAACCAGACCAACA
>CAYPTV010000704.1:865-1695 GCA_964413505.1 uncultured Bifidobacteriaceae bacterium
TATTTTTATGGAGAAGGTTATGGCAGTCCGGCGACGGTCATTGACAACTTCGGGATATTCCGCAAGTCGCCTGGCACGAACACCACGACGCTGGATGCCAACACCGTGTTCAACAACACCGGCACGCTTGATGTCCAGAGCGGCACGGTCAGCTTGAATGGCGCAGGCACCAGCAGCGGGAGCGGAACATTCAACACCGCCAACGGCGGAGCCATCATCTTTGGCGGCAGTGCCGGCTACACCTTTGCCAGTGGCGGAAACTTTACCGGCACGGGGAACGTAGTTTTCGCCTCCGGCGCCATTTTGATAAATGGCTTGGCAGTGGGTTCCAACCTGCATCTGACCGGCGGCGTATTGAGCGGGACGAATGTATTGGCCGGGACTTTGACGGCAAGCGGGGATAATTATCTTGAGAGCGT
Organism: uncultured Bifidobacteriaceae bacterium; assembly: GCA_964413505.1. Classification (GTDB taxonomy): domain Bacteria; phylum Verrucomicrobiota; class Verrucomicrobiia; order Limisphaerales; family UBA11358; genus UBA11358. Next base: position 1,285 of record CAYPTV010000704.1, read on the forward strand.
GACGACCATCGCTACCAACGGTGTGTTGAATGTGGCGAATGACACCGCCCGCTGGCCCGGACTTGTGCTGACGAACTACGGCACGATCAACCAGACCAACAGCAGTATTTACGGCGGCGACGGGACGCAGATTTACAATTACGGTTTGTGGAACGAGCAGAGTGACGACTATTTTTATGGAGAAGGTTATGGCAGTCCGGCGACGGTCATTGACAACTTCGGGACGTTCCGCAAGTCGTCCGGCACGAACACGACGACGCTGGATGCCAACACCGTGTTTAACAACACCGGAACCGTGGACGCTCAGAGCGGCGTGATCAGCCTGGCAAACTACTTTTTAACCGGTGGCAGACTGAATTTCGGCATCAGCAGTTTGACGAATTACGGCGTGATCAGTCTTTCAGGCAATCC
>CAYPTV010000705.1:0-1694 GCA_964413505.1 uncultured Bifidobacteriaceae bacterium
TCTCGCTCACGGCCAACGGCGAGTTCATGACCGCCGTGTGCAACGATTATCACGCGGACGAAATTTTCGCGCGGCAAGTCCATGGCCTCGGCGAAAAAGGCGACGTGCTGATTGCGTTCACGACAAGCGGCAAATCAAAAAATGTTTTGCGCGCGCTGGAAGAGGCGAAGCGCAAGGGCATCAAAAGCATCTGCTTCCTCGGGCGCGACGGCGGCTTCACGAAAGGAATTGCGACCATTGATTTGATTGTGCAGGGAATATCCACGGCGCGGATTCAGGAAGGGCAGAAGCTCCTCATGCACGTCCTGTGCGAAATGGTGGACGGGAAACTCCCTAGGAAATGAAGAAGACAGAATGCAGAATGAAGAAAAAGATTTGGCGCTGCGCACCAAGAACTTTGCCCGGCGAATAATCCGGTTATACGTCGCGTTGCCCAAGGAAACGGTGGCGCAGGTTCTGGGCAAACAATTATTGCGTTCGGGAACTTCCGTTGGCGCAAATTATCGCGAAGCAAACCGCGCGCGATCAAAGGCGGAATTCGTCTTGAAGGTCGGCGATTGCTTCAAGGAAGCCGACGAAATGATTTACTGGCTCGAACTTTTCGCTGATGAAAAGATTGTTTCTCAAACACGATTGTCACCTTTGCTTCAAGAGGCGAACAAACTGGTTGCCATTCTTGTCACGAATTCAAAACGCGCTCGTGGCGATTGATTTCTGCCTTCTTCATTCTGCCTTCCGCCTTTATAAGTAGTCCGGTTCGTTCCCCGCTTTCCACTTGATGTTGCAGCCGATGCTGGGCGCCTGGAATTCCGAGGTCGGTTTTCCCGCAAGCACGGCTTCGATGGAGGCGCGCAAATCTTTTCCTGTGACCGGAATCCCGTTGCCCGGTCGGCTGGCGTCGAATTGTCCGCGATAAACGAGCCGCCGGCCACGGTCAAAAAGGTAAATGTCCGGCGTGCAGGCGGCGCGATACGCCTTGGCGACGGATTGTTTTTCATCGTAAAGATAAGGGAAAATGTATCCGGCTGTTTTCACTTCTTCCTTCATCTTCGCCGGGCTGTCGGCGGGATAATTCTTCGCGTCATTGGAATTGATGCCGACAATGGCGACATTTTTCGGAGCGTAGTCGTTCGCCAGTTGCGCGAGTCCGGCGCGGATGTGAATCACATACGGGCAATGGTTGCACATGAAAATCACGACGAGCGCGGGCGAGCCTTTGAAATCGGCGAGCGAGAAATATTTCCCGTTCGTGTCCGGCAGATTGAAATCCGGCGCGGTCGTGCCGAGCGGCAACATTGTTGAAGGTGTCAGTGCCATGCGCGGAACATAGCAGTAAGCGTTAAACGGCTCAAATAATTTAGATGGAGCGGATTCGCGTCCGCTGCTACAAATTATCGCTCCGTGGCAAAGAACATTCTTTATTTCGATCTTGAAACGCAGAAGTCCGCCGATGAGGTGGGCGGCTGGGGCAACATTTCCAAGATGGGCATGAGCATCGGCGTGACATGCAGCAGCGCGAACGGCGAATATAAAATTTACGGCGAGAAACAGGTGAACGAACTTATTACGGATTTGCAGCGCGCGGATCTGGTGGTCGGCTTCAACAATCTGCGGTTCGATTACGAAGTGTTGCACGGCTACACGTCGTTTGATTTGAGCCAGCTTCCGACGCTGGACATGATGGTGGAATTGCA
>CAYPTV010000706.1:0-1691 GCA_964413505.1 uncultured Bifidobacteriaceae bacterium
TGGCATGCCTCCGCGATCATCGTCGGCGAAAGCGAGGCTTCCGGCGGCAGGTCGGCGAGAAAATAATTGGGCAGGTTCATGCGGTCATCAACGAACAGCCGCGCGGCTCGGCCAGTTGCGCGCGGCCAATCAGTTCAAAACCATCGCCGCGACGGACGGCCAGATCCTCCGTCTGGATTGCGGCCACGGAAAAAACATTCGCCAAATCAAAAATGCGAATCAAACCCGTTTCGTCTTCGTCCACTTCGCGACCTGTTTCAGGTGAAATTATTTGCGCGCGCGCCCAAGGCGGAAAATGAAAACTTCTGGCTTCCGACTTCTCACTTCCAACTTCTAACTTCTGACTTCTGCTGTCATACGCCTGCGAGCTTAATTCGCTCATGCCGTATTCGCAGATGATATTTTCACGCGGAACACCGAGCCGTTCCGTGATGAGCGCGTGCAATTCTTCTTTCGGCAAACTGCGCGAACGGTTTTTGTAGCCGCCGGTTTCCATGACGCATGAACCGGCGGGAAGCTCGACCCGCAGGTCTCGCGCCACCATCTCGTCCAGCAAATGAACAAAAGAAAAAGCGGTGCCGAGCAAAAGCGAGGCACGGGGCTTGAGGCTTGAGGCTTGAGGTGAAAGCGCTGCAAGCGTAGCGGCGAAATCCAAAGTCCACGCGCCGGACGTGTCAATTCGTCCGACGAAAGCGCATTCCGATTTATCCAGCTTTTGTCGGATGACTTCAAACATATGGACGAGCGACGAATGCGGTGCCTGCTCCGGCGGTGGCGTGAGACAGACCAATCGCAAATCACAAATCGCAAATCCTAAATCCGGCAGGATATTTTCGAGGAACCACGGAAATAGTGACGCTTCATAAACCGCCAGCGATTCCGCCGAATGAAAATGGCGGCTCGGCTTCTGCTCCGTGGTTCCGCTGGAATAAAAAATGGCGGTGCGTTCGCCCAGCGCGAGGCTGGTCAGTTCGATTTCCTTGAACGCCGCTGTCGGCACGGCGGGGATTTGCGTCCAATGCTCGACCGTTTGCGGCGTCCGCCCACGTGCTTCGCACAATTTCCGGTAGGCGGAATTGTGTTTGAATTGATGCGCGAACAGTTCCAGCGCCAGCTCGGAAAATTGCGGATTGCGGATTGCGGATTGCGGATTGGCAATCAAGTCGCGCAGACGCGCAGCGTAGCTGGAAAGTTCTTTGTTCATGCGGTGTTTGTTCGTGGCTGGTTTTCCGCGACAGCCAATATGAATTGTAGCTGTTATTTTGATTGTCGCAATTGAAAATCATCCTCGCTCTCATCCTCATCGTCAAAAAGTGAGAACGAGGATGAATGGCGAGATTGCCTTCACGTCGTTTGTCCGCCAAACTGCCGCTTCGATAATGAGCAAACAGTTTTACATCACCACCGCGATTGATTACGTCAACGGCCAGCCGCATCTCGGACATGCCTACGAAAAAATCGTGGCCGACGTGATAGCGCGCTCGCGGCGCAGCCTCGGCCAGGAAGTTTTTTTCCTTACCGGTCTCGACGAACACGGCCAGAAAGTCCAGCAGGCCGCGCAGGCCGAGAAAAAAAATCCGCAGGAATACTGCGATGCGCTCGCGGCGGACTGGTTGGCGTTCGCTAAAAAACTTGCGCTGACCAACGACGATTTTGTCCGCACCACGGACCCGCGCCACAAGGAATTCGTC
>CAYPTV010000707.1:0-1689 GCA_964413505.1 uncultured Bifidobacteriaceae bacterium
GAGCATGGCGATGCAGACGACCTGCGACGTGAACGGCCACAGGCTCATGAACCGGGTGATCTCCCCGCGCCTGGCTTCCTTGGCGATGGCGTCGTCAATCTTCTCGGTCTCGCGGAAGAGGTATTCCTGCTGCGCGGCGTCGAAGTTGTCGAGCGGTTGCGCGGAGGTCTCGATGTCGAATACGAGTGTGGCCATTTGTCCCGAATTAAACCACCAAGTCACCAAGAACACCAAGTTCAAAAAAACTTTGTGCCTTGGTGTCCTGGTGGTTAAACAGGCTCGGCAATCAAATCATAGCTTGATTGACAGGTGGTTTTTTACATGAGGTTTAGAAGTTTGATTCGTCGCCGGTTTTTTGCTATCATTTCGGCCTGTTCTAGATGTCGTTGAAATTACAACTCGACGGTGAAGCGTGGTCGGCGGTGTTGGAAGACCTTTCTCAGGCCCTCGGCAAAAAGGGTCCGCCAGTCCGGCTCTGCCTCATCGGTTCCGCCGCGTGCTTGTTTGGCGGCATGGACGGACGGACTTCCTCCGACCTCGACATCTGGAAGCCAGCCAGTGATTATGACCGGCAAGAATTGAAGGCGGCGGCGGAAAAAGCCGGCCTGCTTTTTGATCCCAAACAGACGCTTGAACCGAACCGCCCATATCTGCAACTCATCGAACCGGGGCTGACGCAGCTTGGAGAATTTGAGCCGGTGCTCATCGAGCGCATCGGGCGGCTGCATCTTTTCCGTCCACCGGTGGAAAATCTCATTGCCGCAAAACTCATCCGCGCCGAGCCAAAAGATTTGGGAGACATCCGGTTTCTTGTGAGCCGCCACCGGCCCGATTTGAATCGCGTGCGAAAAATTGCCGCGCACTTCAATCCGCCGGCGCGGGAACACGCCACGGAAAACCTCGTTTACCTCGACGTTTTGGAAACCTGAACATGAATGCACGCGAAGAGGAATTGAATGTCCGCGCCCTGCTGGCTGACCCGGCACAAGTGGATGTATGTCTCCGAAACAAGCGATGGGCGGAATTGGCGGCGCTGGTTCGTTTTGCCCGGCGCGACGTGCCGGTGCAACTGGCGCAAACCGATCCCGCGCTCTATCGCCAGTTGCGCGAACAAATCACGCGTTTCTTTCTGCGTGGCGGCGATGTGCTGTCACTGAAGAAGCTCGAAGCACTGGCTCGCAACTGATTCAACCAGCCGGACCGGACAAATCTACCACAAACAGAACTCCAAGCTTGCCATGTGAATCGCGTCAGTGGCAACTTGCGGCGTCCCAACCTGAAATCAGCGGGCATGGAAACAAACCGTCAGCCTGAATCCGAAGAAGCCAGGCTGCGCGAGCAGTTGGAGGAGTTCCTCCGCTACGCGCGCGTGCTGGAGGATGTCACGCGCGCGCCGGCCAATCTGCCGCGCGCCAAGGACATCCGGCCCGTCGTGCCAGTGCACGAGACGTTCCTGCCCGGCTCGATCCTCACCACGCTTTTCCGCAATCCGAAAACCGGCCGCACGACGTCGTTCAAAAGCGAGGATCTGGCCCAGTTGGACGGCATGACGACCGATTACCTGCTGAATTATTACCAGTCGCAATCGCTGTTCACGGCGGATGACGGGGCGCGTCTGCGCAGCAGCATCGAGTCGCACACGCGGCGGCTGTATCAGTTGATGCGCAACAGCGACTGGCGCGCGCAGGT
>CAYPTV010000708.1:0-1688 GCA_964413505.1 uncultured Bifidobacteriaceae bacterium
GCGCTCGTCAGCAAATTGCCGAGCGCGATGAAAGCCTGATTGCGCGCCCAGGCATTGCGCCCGGCTTCATCCTGACTTTGAACGATGCCGCCGACTAGCATTCCGCGCAGCGGAGCCAATGCTTCGATCGGTGCGCCTTGAACTTCTGCGATGTGTTTGATGTGCGCGTCCACGTCGGCTTCGCTTAAATTATTTTTCGCGGCGAACACGACCAGATGCGACGCGTCGGTAATTTGGGCCTGACCATAAGACGCCGGACGCAATTTCGCGCGAACGGCTGGATCGGTTATGACAACGAATTTCCACGGCTGTAGGCCGCCGCTCGACGGTGTTAACCGCAGCGCTTCTTCGAGCGTCGTCCAGTCGGACGCGCTGATTTTCCGGTTTGGGTCGAATTGCTTGGTCGCGTAGCGCCAGTTCAATTGATTGATCAATATTTCCGGTTTGATGGCTGTGCTCATACTTTTCAGTGGTTGATTGTTGGTTGTAGATGAGGGCAAGTTTCGATGTAATTCATTGACCGATGTTTCCGATTTGATGGTTGTGCTCATATTTTTTCTTTTTGTTTTGGTTGGTTTATTTTTCAGTTCAAGTCGAATAAAAGGACTTGTGACGGTTTCGCGGCGATGAGTTCAATCGCCGATTCATTGTCAATCGCGGCGGCATCACCGCCGGAAAGCGTCTTGCCGTTCAATTTCACTTCGCCTTCGGCGATGTGAACCCACGCATAACGGCCTTTGGCAAGTGGCTGGGCGACTTTCTGCCCGGCGTCCAGTTTCGCGAACGACAAATCCGCGTCCTGATGGATCGCAATCGAACCATCGCGTCCACTTTTGCTTGCGACGAGATTCAATTTCCCCGTCGGCGCATTGGTGAAATTTTTTTCCGCGTAGCGTGGCTTCACGCCTTTCGTGTCCGGCTGAATCCAGATTTGTAGCAGACGCAAAGGTTCGGTCTTCGACGGATTGAATTCGCTGTGTTGCACGCCGGAGCCGGCGGCTGCAAAAAAACTGGGTGTCAGCGACGGCGGAAAAATTCCCGTTGAATTGCAACTCGCCGACGAATCGGAATTTCCGCATCAGGGTTACATCGAGTCATTCGACAACAAACTTGACCCGGCCACGGGCAGCATTTTATTGCGCGCCGTATTTCCGAATAGCGACGGTCGTATCGTGCCCGGATTGTTTGCGCGCATCCGCATTCCTTTGAGTGAACGTCATCCGGCGTTGCTCGTGGATGAACGCGCCATCGGCACGGATCAGGCGAACAAATTTGTGCTGACGCTGACTCCGACGAACACGGTGCAATATCAAGCCGTCGAACTTGGCCCGCTGATTGACGGCCAGCGTGTTGTTCGCTCCGGTCTGGAAGCGGGCGAACAAATTGTCTTGAATGGCCTCGCGCGCGTTCGTCCGGGGATGCCGGTGACGCCTCAGGAAGAAATCGCAAAAAGCGAAGGGCTGAAAATTGCGCAGAGGTAAAATTCCAGCTCCCAAAAATTGACACAAGAAGTTTGAACTGAAAACCACTATGAACTTTTCACATTATTTCATCAAGCGCCCGATATTTGCCGGGGTCTTGTCCATCGCGATTTTCGTCATGGGATTGCTCGCAGTATTCAAACTGCCGATCAGCGAATATCCCGAAGTCGTGCCGCCGACAATCGTTGTGCGCGCAACTTATCCGGG
>CAYPTV010000709.1:0-1678 GCA_964413505.1 uncultured Bifidobacteriaceae bacterium
AAAGTTCTGGTCTTGAAAACGGTGACCTTGCCGGTCGTGTCGGTCACGCGCACCCAGGGAATTTTCTGGCGCGCGTCGTCGGTGGCGACGTATTCGACCTTGTTGCCGGGCAGGTTGTGCCAGTGAATGCCGCCGACCGGCCCGCGCGTGGGATCGCTGCCGCCGATTTTCAGGAGCAGGCGGATTGAATAGGGCGAATTGCTCGCGTCACTTTGGAAATAATTGAACGTGCGGTCGAGGTTGCCGACGAACGACTGCGGCCAGTGGCATTCCTCGCAGGTATCGCGCGACGGACGCAGGTTTTTTATCGGCGTGCCGATGGGCTTCGGATATTTGTTGAATGCGACGGCATAAAGCTGGTAGGAGCCGGAGATTTTGGACTTCACGAACCATGAGACGCCCTTGCCGACATGGCATTCCACGCAGGCGACGCGCGCGTGCGGGCCGTGGTCGTGCGTGGTAAGTTCGGGCTTCATCACCTTGTGGCAGGTCTCGCCGCAAAACGTGACGGACTCGGTGAAATTAAATGCGTTGTAGGAGCCGATGGCCGTGAGCAGCAGGAAAACGACGCTGCCGGAAACAAACGTCACCAGCGTCCGCCGGTCGCGCGGATTGTTCAGGTCAATCTGCAACGACGCCGGCCCGGCACCTTTGGCGCGGCGGCGGCGTTCGCACCATGCGCCAAAAAACGCCAGGACTATTCCGCCGATCAAAAACGCCGGCACACCCATGTATGTCAGTATGCTGACATACGGATTGGAAAATTTGGCAAGCGCGTCCAGCGTGAACAGCAGCAAAAAGGCGAACAGCGCGCCGATGGCAACCACCATCCCGATGAAACTGACCCAGTTTCGGAAAACGGAGGACTGGCCTGCGGCAGACGATTTATTTTCTGTGTTCATGGCGTTTTGCAAAGACAAGTCATCGGTTGCTGGCCGGTGGTAACAACGTCGCTGGCCTGCTCATTTTCGGTCTTGAGCCGGGACGAAATCCGGCCAGCAACCCAATGCTTATTTCTTCAAGGTGTGGACGTAGGCCACAAGCGCCTTGATGTCGTCGTCGGACAACTGGTCGCCAAACGGCTTCATCAAGGTTTTATCGTCGTCGGACTTCAGGCCTTCCTTGAGCGCCTTGAAGGCGGCGTCATCCTTGATGCCGGCCTGCACGGTGGCGTCGGTGAAATCCTTGCATCCGAGCTTCGTGCCCATCTTGGTGTCGCCCTTGCCTTCGGGTCCGTGGCACTTGGCACAGAGTGAATCCCAGTTGTCCTTGGCTCCGTCCGCCTTCACGTCAAGCGCGGCGGCGAGGCCAAACATCGCTGCAAACAGAATTATTTTTTTCATCGTCGTATCTTTGGTTGAGTTAATGGTGGCGCTGTTGCGCCTTGTTCAATGCAAGTCTTACCCATCTGCGGCAGTCCGACCAACCATCGGTTGCCATTTGCTTGGCATTTTTTGATAAGCCGGAAAATTGAAGAGACAATTATTGTTGTGCCTTTTGCAACGGATGGTGAGCACAACAGACTGCAAAAATCTAACTTTTCAATATCAAAACGCGCAACTGGTTGGGAGCGGCCAGGACGGAAACAAAACCAGCGCGGTTTGAAAATGATATATGAAAATATTTGTCGCAGGTTTGAGCTACAAGACGACGCCGGTGGAAGTGCGCGAGAAACTCG
>CAYPTV010000710.1:0-1675 GCA_964413505.1 uncultured Bifidobacteriaceae bacterium
GAGCCACCGCCGACTCGCGACGTGAACCGCGATAGCGGAACTGCAAGCGCCAACTGCGGTTGGCTCCGGCGACTTGTTAGGCATCAGAGTGGCTCCTTCTTATCAGCTTTGATCTTCGTGCCAGGAAGTAGGCCGAAAATACTCAATACCAGTGCAATCACTGGTGCAAGCCTATACAACCCGATCCAAATCATAAACAAAAGCATAATGCTGTCCGGTGGCCGAGATCCCGGTGGCCGCGTTATGTGAGAATGAGCCTGATCATAATTGGCAGCCATCCCCACCCAGAGCAGCGAGAGGCAGAAAAACACCACCCTGAAAATCACCATCCAAAGAATCGTAAAAATGACTTTCTTTATCATAAGCGTGTGATGATGCCTAACGAAAAAAGCTGAGCCACCGCCGACTCGCGACAGCGGAACTGATAGCGCCAACGGCGGTTGGCTCCGGCGACTTGTTAGGCCGCGCCACTCGCCAGACAAAAAACAAAACACAGAGACCGAATAAGCACGACACGCTCGGTTCTGGAACGCTGTGCATGGAGATAGTGTCAACGGCGTAAGAATATCCCGTCCCATTAAGCTGCGAGGACAGGCTTAAAAGCGCACTTGTTGACGAGGCCGTATAGTCGAAACTAAAGCTATACCAGTTGTAATCTGCTGGGGAGTTGGCGAGGAAGAGAAAATTCCCGTCTAGTGCCACACCAAAACTATTGGCGGCAAAGTTCTTGCCGCCGCTTTTATAATCACCTGAAACAACATAAAGCTGTCCGGGGGTCAGTCCACTGATCTCCTGACTGATTGTAGGGATAGAGGCAGAAGGCCCCACCAACGCAAAGAAACCACCCGGATTGCCTCCTGATATAAGATAGCCAGAGCCGGAAACATTGGTTGCTGCCCAACCCGAAGCGTCAGTGTCAAAACCTCCATTAACAACCAGATTGCCTTGAGCGTCGGCGAGTCGTGACAGGAGTAACAGTGCCGATACAATTATCGAGATGTGTGTTTTCATAGTTATTTATGTGCGTAAGCGGCCTAACGATCCAAAGCTGAGCCACGGCCACCGGACAGTGACTCCGAAATGCAATCGTGACAATCAAATTTCATATCAAGGTCGAAACTCAAGGCGCGGTGGTCGTTGGCTCCAGCGCGGTGTTAGGCGACTGCACCCTCATCTCTGTTTTGCGTTTTAGACTCGGCTATAATCTTCCAGGAGATACCAAAGCGATCAATGACGATTCCGTATCGTTTAGCGAAAAATGTTTCCACCAAAGGGATTTGGATGCGACCACCATCGCTGAGAGCCGCGAAGAACCGTTCGGCTTTCTCTGGAGTTTCAACCCGGAGAGCAAGCGAAAAACCTACATGGGTTGGTCCGGCTGGCGGCGTCTCGCAACCGCAGTCTGACGACATGAACTTGGTAGAACCGATGCGAAATGTTGTGTGAAATATTTTATCCTCCATTCCCGGTCTCAATTGGGAACGGTCTGGACAGTCGCGAAACCGCATCAGGAAGAGAGTCTCAGCTTCAATCGTCTGGCAATAGAACTTGACTGCTTCTTCAGTGCGCCCGTAGAAATTTAGCGTGGTTTGAACGTCCATAAATTGTCTAATGTTTAAGTCGCCTAACGAAAAAAGCTGAGCCACCGCCGACTCGCGACGTGAACCGCGACAGC
>CAYPTV010000711.1:0-1671 GCA_964413505.1 uncultured Bifidobacteriaceae bacterium
CTTGCCGCCGACGGAACTGTCCACCTGCGCGAGCAGCGTCGTCGGCACCTGCACGAACGGAATTCCCCGCAGATAAGTCGCCGCAACAAACCCGACGAGATCGCCGACCACGCCGCCGCCGAGGGCGACGATGAAAGATTTCCGTTCGAGCCGCTGTTCCGCAAGCTGGTCGTGACAATTGTGAACCGTCCGCAAATTTTTCGACTTTTCACCTGAAGGAATCGTGATAAGCGACGGCTCGAATCCCGCCTTGACCAGGGATTCGTAGGCGGCTTTCGCAAAAATTTTCCCAACGTTCGTGTCGGTGATGATGGCGCAGCGGTCGCCGAGTTTCAGGCGCGCGCATTCGCCGCCAAGCTGCTTGAGCAGTCCCGGCGCGATTTTTATGGCGTAGCTGCGATTGCCAAGTTCGACGGAAACGATGCGCACGGGCGAAGCATAAAGACTGGTTTGAAATTGCGAAACAAAAAACCGAAATGACGGCAACCAAAGGCATGACAAAACTTTCCTTTGTGAAGTGCGCAAAGATCAAATCAGGCAGTCAAAACCTAGTTTTTCAGAGGTCTCAGAGCATCTGCCGGGAAACCTGGGGATGGCCGAAGCGATCCCGGGTGCGATCCGCGAGTTGATTCAGGAAAAGTCGCAACCATATTCAAAAGCGGCGGCGGGCCGCCGCAGTCCAAGACGCTGGCGCGAATTCTGCGGCTCCCGCGTGCGCGCGGCGTCTTAAAGCGGGCCAGTCCCCTGACGTTTTGAACGGCAGTGGACAGCCCATTCATTTTCCATCGCGCCGCGATTCTATTTGGACCGACTGAATATTCCAACATGCTGTTCGAGCGGGAAATCAATGCCAGATCAAATGCCTTTCGGCAGCGCGGTGGTGCCGGCATAAACCGCGTTCTTGCCGAGCAATTGCTCGATGCGCAGGAGCTGGTTGTATTTCGCGAGACGATCCGAACGGCTCAAGGAACCGGTCTTGATCTGGCCGCAGTTCGTCGACACGGCGATGTCCGCAATGGTGGAATCCTCCGTCTCGCCGGAGCGGTGTGAAAGAACGGCTGTGTAGCCGCTGAACTGCGCGAGTTGCACTGCGTCGAGAGTCTCGGTGAGCGAACCGATCTGGTTCACCTTCACGAGGATTGAATTCGCGGTGCCGGTGTCAATTCCCTTTTGCAGGAACTTCACGTTGGTCACAAACAAGTCGTCGCCGACAAGCTGGACCTTGTCGCCGATCTTGTCGGTGAGCTTCTTCCACGTCGTCCAGTCGCTTTCGCCGCAGCCGTCTTCGATGGAGACAATCGGATATTTGTTCACAAGCTTCGTGTAAAAAGCCACAAGGTCGTCGCCGCTGATGGTTTCGCCGGTGCTTTTCTTGAAGGTGTATTTTGAATCACCGTCGTAAAATTCCGACGCGGCAGGGTCGAGCGTCAGATAAATGTCCCTGCCCGGCTTGTAACCGGCGTCCTTGATCGCCTGAATGATGGTTTCCAGCGCTTCCTCCACGCTGCCGAGTTTCGGAGCGAAGCCGCCTTCGTCGCCGACTGCCGTGCTACAGCCTTTTTTCTTCAACACGGATTTCAACGCATGAAATGTTTCCGTGATCGCGCGCAGGCCTTCGCTGAACGTCGGCAGACCGAGCGGCATGATCATGAATTCCTGGAAATCAATCGG
>CAYPTV010000712.1:0-1668 GCA_964413505.1 uncultured Bifidobacteriaceae bacterium
AGGCGGAGAGCGGGAAGCCGCCGGTGAGCGCCTTGCCGAGACAAATCAAATCGGGAAGCGTCTGCGAATGCTCGCACGCGAACCAATTGCCGGTGCGGCCGAAGCCGGTGTAAATCTCATCGAGGATAAGTAGCGCGCCAAATTCATCGCACAGTTCGCGGAGCAGCGGCAGAAATTCCGTCGGCGGAATATTGATGCCGCCGCGCGCCTGCATCGGCTCGACCAAAATCGCGCCGATTTTTTTGTGGCGAAAAATTTGACGGAGGTTTTTTTCAATTCCCGCAAGTTGTTCTGGCGTGGCTGGAAATTTCACGAAGGTTCCAAATTCGCGGAGCTGCGACTTAAATGGACTGCGAAAATGTTCGCGGTGCGTGGCGTTGAGCGCGCCATAGCCGAGGCCGTGATACGCGCCGGCAAACGCGATGAGGCCACTTTTTTTCGTCGCGAGCAGTGCCGTTTTCAGCGCGGACTCGACAGCTTCAAAACCGGAGTTGGAAAAAATCACTTTGCCGGTTTTCCGCTTTCCGCTTTCCGCTTTCCGCTTTATTTTCAGCCAGCGTTCAAAAGTGATCTCGCTTAATTTTTGCGCGAGCTGCGCCTTGAGCGCGTGCGGATGAACGTCGCCCATCGCGTGCAATAATTTCGCCATCTGCTTTTGGCCGGCGCGGACGACGTGTGGATTTGCGTGGCCGGCGGCGGCGACGCCGAACGCGGCGGTCAAATCCAAATACTTTTTACTTTCCGCATCCCAGATGTGAACGCCTTTGGCGCGTTCCCAGACAATAGGCCAGGAGCAATCATTTTCAATGAAGAGAATATTCCTCGACTCGAAATCGCGAAGCAATTGTAATGTCTCTTTTGAACTCATTTTGTCCACAGATTGCACAGATTTTCGCAGATTGAAACGCGCAGGAAAAAATCTGCGCGAATCGGCGAAATCTGCGGATGCTTTTTCATTTTAAACTCCACGCTGTTCCGGCGGCCAGATGATTTTGTGCTGCTGGATTTGAAAACGCACCGGCAGCGCGTCGGCGATGATTTTTTCCGCCAAATCTTTCCGCGAAATGGGAGTTAAATTTGCCGGAACTTTTTTGAGGACTTTGCTCTGCTGCTCGGGTGCGAGCGGATGCACCCAGGAAAACAGCAGCGGACAAATGGCGTCGAGCTTGTGCGCGGCGATCTGCTGCTTGGCCCATTCGTAATCTTCCACTGCGCCGATGACGAACTTGATTTCGTCGGTGGCTTTCAGATGCGCAATGTTTTCATAGCGATTTTTTTTAACTTCGCCGCTGGACGGGCATTTCAAATCCATGATGCGATGCACGCGCGGGTCGATTTTTGAAATGTCGTGCGCGCCGCTGGTTTCGATCAAAACGGTGAAGCCGCCGTCGCAAAGCGATTTCATCAGCGGCAGGGAATTTTTCTGAAGCAGCGGCTCGCCGCCGGTCAACTCGACGAGCGGAAGTGCGAAGTGCGAAGTGCGAAGTGCGGAATTTTTGAACGGTGCGGCCAATCGTTTTACTTCCGCAAAAATTTTGGCGAGTGATTGCTTCTTTCCCTCGGTGAAAGCGTAGGCGGTGTCGCAGTAGGAGCAGCGCAAATCGCAGGCGGTGAGCCGGATGAAAATGCACGGCAGCCCGGCGAAGGTGCTTTCGCCTTGCAGGCTCA
>CAYPTV010000713.1:0-1664 GCA_964413505.1 uncultured Bifidobacteriaceae bacterium
CGTGATTGGCGTTGTGCCGACAACTGCTTACATTCAACTCTCAAATCGGTATATTTTATACGCCCGCCGACGAAATTCGTCAAATTGTTTTTGTGAAAGTCGCGGAGCAATGTGATGACAATCAATGTCATGGGCAGTTGAGTTGCAAAAAAACGTCCGAGTTGTGCGAGTCCCGCCACCGGCACCAATCCTTATGATGGGATCAATTATTTCGGCAAATCACGCCATTGCCGTCGCGCCAGATAGGGGTCAAGGTGGTTCAACAGAAAATAGGCCCATCGCTGTTTCAATTTGCGCCAGAAGGATCGTGATCTGCGCCATTCCTCCGCCGTCACGCGATGGCAGTTCTTGAGATTTTCCGAGAAGATTTCGCGGGCCTCATTCGCAATGGTTTTGTTTTCAAAACGGATCATCAGTTCGTAATTGATGCGCAGGCTTCTCGTGTCGAGATTGGCGGAGCCGAGATACACGGTGTCGTCCACGACAATCATCTTTGCGTGCAGAATCTGCGGCTGATACTCGTAAATCTCGATGTTCCCCTTCAAAAAGCGGCGATACAGACCCTGCGCGGCCAGCATGGAAAGCAGCACGTCCGACTTGCCGGCCAGGATCAACTGCACCTTTCCGCCGCGCCGCGCCACGCGCATCAGTTCGCGCCGCAGCCGCCAGGTCGGCAGAAAATAGGCGATGATCATCTGGACATTTTTTGCTCGCTTCAAATCCTCATGCAACGCGCGTTTGAACGGATTCCGTCCGCGTCCCGGCCCGCTGAACAAAAGTTGTTCCCTGGGCTGAGCGACGATTTTTTTTGCACTGGATTTGCGCAGGGGCATGAAGTGTTTGTGCCGGAAGTCAGCACGCCCGAACATTTCGTCGAATGACAATCCTAATTGCGCCGCCAGCGCGCCTTTGATTTTCAAGCCCACGTCGCACCAGCCGCATTTCACGCCGTCGCCTTCGTATTCCGGCGCGATGTTGAAACCGCCGACGAACGCCACCCGCCCGTCGCACACGAGCAGCTTGCGATGGTTGCGGATGATCAGGCGTTTCAATGTCACCGGATTGAATTGACGGACTTCGCCGCCCGCGCTCCGCAGCGAATCCCAAAAATGGGCGGGCAAAAAATACGAGCCGACCGCGTCCACAAGCACGCGGACTTTTGCGCCGCGCTTGCACGCCCGGACCAGCGCCTCTCGAAAACGGATTCCCAGCGGACTGTCTTGAAAAACATAAATCTCCAGGCAGACCGATTTTTTCGCCGCGTCAATTTCCGCGAGCATTTCGGGAAAAACTTCATCGCCCGTGCAAAGCCAGTTATATGTGGAATTGGATTCGGCCATGATTTTTTCAGACCGCTTCATCATGCCATAATTTCAATCGGACAACCAGCCTGCCGAAAAAAGTTCCAACATTTCCATTTTTCAGGCATCTAATAGGTGTGCAACGTGCAGGAATCTTAATCGCCGCCAGTCTTTTGGTGTTGACCGTGTCCAATGTGCGGGCGCAAACGGCATTGTCATCATTTGACATTTCGCCAGCCGCGCACCACACGCAGGTGAAATTGTTTTTGTCCGCCGACACCGCGAAGCCCGGCGACACGATTCTCGCCGGCGTGGATTTGAAGATGGAACCCGGCTGGCACACTTACTGGAAAAATCCCGGCG
>CAYPTV010000714.1:0-1662 GCA_964413505.1 uncultured Bifidobacteriaceae bacterium
AACCACGGTGAACCTGCCCGCGCTCAAGCTCCGGGGCTGGACGGATGCCGAGACCGCAGCGTTCACCACCGTGCGCGGCACATTCCCTGCCAGCACCAACGTCCAGAAATCCGGCCAGAGCGACGCCAAAAAGGCGACCACCGTGAAAGACACCGATGCCGACGACCTATACGAACATGCCTTGACCATTCAAAACGCCGCCAACCTGGAATTCCCCGCCATCAATCCCGCCAACGGCCCCATCCGCGACGAATTCCGCCTGAACACCTTCCCGCCGGACAACCACACCGCACCCGAACCGACCCCGCCGACCCCGCCCGTCACAACGCCGCCGGCGAAATAAGTGTCGCCGGAAAATGACCATGAAGCGAAAAACCCTTACCTTTCCCGGCAACCCGTGATAAACTGTCAGCATGAAAATGGAAACCGTTGAAATCCCCTCAACCGTCCTCTCCTCGGTCGAGACGCTGGATGAATTGCAGGACTGGCTCACCGCGCAGAATCCTGGCGTCATCGCCGAATTGCGTGCGGCGCGGCGGGAGGACTTGGCTGGAAAATTCAAACCTTGGAAAGCCCGTCACCTGCCATGTCCTACCAAGTCGAAGTAGGCGGCAAGGCCGATGCCCAGCTTGCCGGGCTGGACGCCGCCATCGGCGCGGCCGTCGAGCGCAAGATACAATGGCTCGCCGCCAATGCCGCCGGCATGGTGCATCGCCGGCTCGTCGGCATGCCGGAAGATTTGGCGGGACTCTGCAAGCTCCGCATCGGCGACTACCGTATTCTCTACTGGATTTATCCAGCCAAAAAGCTCATTCGCATTTACCGCATCCAACACCGCTCCGAAATCTATCGTCACCTCTAAGTCGCCTTGTAGATTCGAACGATCTATCGTCCAAACGCCGCCAACCTGGAATACCCCGCCATCAATCCCGCCAACGGCCCCATCCGCGACGAATTCCGCCTGAACACCTTCCCCCCGGGCAGCCACACCCCGCCCGAGCCGACCCCCGCCAACCCCGCCCGTCACAACGCCGCCGGCGAAATAAAACCATTTTTCTTCCACGGCAAAATGGATTATAGATAGGCGCATGAAACAATTCACAGCCATTGTGCATCGCGGCGAGCCGGACGAAGGCGGTTTTTGGGCGACGTGTCTGGAGGTTCCCGGCGCGAATGGTCAGGGCGAGACCAAGGCGGAATGCCTGGGCAACCTCAAGGAAGCCATTCAACTCCTGCTGGAAACCGAGCGCGCCGAAGTGTTCCGGCTTGATCCGCAGGCGGAGACGGCGGAACTGGTGCTGGCATGAAACGGCGGGCGTTGCTCGGCCATCTTCAGGAACACGGCTGCGTGCCGGTTCGCGAGGGTGGCAGCCATTCCATCTGGAGCAACCCGCAGACCGGGCGCAAAGGGGCCATTCCCCGTCACAACGAAATCAAAACGTTTCTGGCGCGTTCCATTTGCCGCAACCTCTCCGTGCCGGTTCCGCCGGGCAATTAAATCGGCCATGAATCATCCATTGGGAAAACAATTGACGCAGGCCAAGTCCCTGATGCGCCGGATGCGCCAGACGGTCGAGGACGTGGAAGATGCCCGGACGATTGAACGGGCCAAAAGCGCCCATGGCAGCAGGCCGCGCATCCCCTGGTCGCAGGTGAAAAAGG
>CAYPTV010000715.1:0-1660 GCA_964413505.1 uncultured Bifidobacteriaceae bacterium
TCTCAAGGTCATTGCTATTGATTCGTGTAATCAATCAATCAATCAATCAATCAATTTATAACACGCGCACAATGTCGCCAGGCGATTCGAAGGCGCGTAATGGCACTGAACCATGCTAGACGAGTGTGTATGCGGCGGCGAACAAATGAGTTTTTAGTCGAGTTTTAAAAACGCTAAAAGACTGCGCGTTGCGGATGTCGTGTGTCAACGAGTTCCAAACTGTAGGAGCAGCCATACTGAAAGCCCGCCCCTCGAACACTGTTGTTGAACCGGTAATATTCGGCGGTTTGAGCTTCTCTAAGCGGACGAACGCAATACTCTGGCTGGGACGAGTTTTTCAATCATCGAAGACAGGTAGGACGGCGTATTGTTCACACATGCTTTGTATGTAATCACTGCCAGCTTGTAGATTGTTCTCTGTCTAATCGGCAGCCAATGGAGAGATCGTCTGAGTTCAGCTGCGTCTGTTGACCATGCTGCCTGGCAGACAGTCCGTGCCAAGTTGTTCTGCACGGTCTGCAGTCGGTCGAAGTTCTTCTGAGTCATGCCGTGCAGCAGGCTGTTGCAATAGTCGAGTCTACTGCCGACTATGCTCGTAGCAATAGACTTGGCACATTCCATCGTGAGTCTGGGTCTGATGTGCCGCAGTGCTCGCAGATGATAATTGCAATCGTGGACCACTTCGGTCACATGTTGGTCGAAAGATAGGGTCTGGTCAAGCGTCACACCCAGCAGTCGAACGGATTCAGCCAGCTGAATAGGTACGCCGTCAATGTTTAGACGCCGAGACAAATCGATGGAGCGTAGTCGTGGTCGTGTTCCAAACGCGACTGCCTCGGTCTTCGCAGGATTCAGCAGTAGATAATTCAGCAGAAACCAACGAGAGACGTCGGCAATGCACAGCTCTATATTGGACAGGTCGTGGAAGTCATCTGCGTGCAGCGCAGTGTACAACTGCAGATCATCGGCATACTGATGATATTGTAGACCATGCGCATCGATGACATCACCAACCGGCGACACGTACATAGAGAACAGTAGTGGTCCGAGTACTGATCCCTGTGGCACACCAGACAGACAAGGTCTGGGCAGGGACAGCTCGGCGCCGACGGCAATACACTGCGTCCGACCGGTGACGAAGGACTTCAGCCAGCCGACAGCGAGTCCAGTGAGTCCGAAATCTGTTTCAGCTCGGTCACACAGCGTGCCGAGGTCAATCGCGTCAAACGCCGCCGAGACATCAAGCGACAGCAATACCGTGCACATTCCTTCGCCGGCAGCACGCTCGATGTCGTTGGCAACTTTCAGCAGTGCAGTTTCGGTGGAGTGGCCCGTTCTGTATGCAGACTGCAATGGACTGAAGTTGCCAGTGTTCAGAACATGTGGCTGCAATCGCGCGAGAGCCAATCTTTCAAGCAGCTTCGAGAACGTACACAGATTACTGATCGGACGAAAATTAGCAGGATCGTTAACGTCCAGGCCCGGTTTTTTCAGCAACGGCACCACGCGAGCGGCTTTGTAGCGCAGCGGGAACACGCCAGCAGCAAATGACATGTTAGCGAGCCGCGTGATTAGCATCGCCATAACAGTAACGGATGACTTGAGTAATGAAACCGGCAGACAGTCGAGCGGTGATGATTTTGACGGTAGCTGTCGAATC
>CAYPTV010000716.1:0-805 GCA_964413505.1 uncultured Bifidobacteriaceae bacterium
GTCGCCGGAGCCAACCGCCGTTGGCGCTGGCAGTTCCGCTGTCGCGGTTCACGCCACGAGTCGGCGGTGGCTCAGCTTTCTACGTTAGGCGGCTTGAGCACCACGAGATTTATGAACACATCACACCACGAAGACGAGCCGAAGAAATGCACACCATTTGAGGCAGCATTTGGGACACGTTATCCCGCGACGGCTTTAGATTGGGCGGTCTTTGGTTGCTTGATTGCTGGCGCTGTTGGCATCATCAAAGCATTAGGCATGGATTCACCATTCGGTGTTTTATTGTGCCTACTTGGTTCCGTCGCAGCTTTTGGTTTGGTTATTTACGTTCATTTACGGAAGTGAGCCAGCCGCCTAACAAGTCGCCGGAGCCAACCGCCGTTGGCGCTTGCAGTTCCGCTATCGCGGTTCACGTCGCAGGTCGGCGGTGGCTCAGCTTTTTTCGTTAGGCTGCATTGCGCCATGAGACTTGCATTGATTATTGGAGCATCAGTTTGCTGCGCCATTGGTTTACTCGTGAGTTTGCTTTTATTCGGCACCCAGGATTTTAAGAACGCATCCAGGGTTGATTATGCCTTTTGGAGCGCATTCATATTGCTGGCATTTGTTCCGTTGTTTGTTCTTTATAGGTCTCGGCCACAATTAAGCCGCCGCTTGTTATTTTCAATCGTTGGTTTTATAGAAGTATGTGTGATTGGCTTTTTTGTGATGATGATGTTTCCAAGATTATGATTTCAGATGAGAGTCATGAAGCCTAACAAGTCGCCGGAGCCAACCGCCGTTGGCGCTTGCCGTTCCGCTGTCG
>CAYPTV010000716.1:815-1659 GCA_964413505.1 uncultured Bifidobacteriaceae bacterium
CTGTCGCGGTTCACGTCGCGAGTCGGCGGTGGCTCAGCTTTCTACGTTAGGCGTATTTAGCTCCTTTACCATTTATGCAACCAGACCACCAAGCATTAGCAGCAAGAGCGGCACAGATTTTCTCCATGAATGGCGGTTCTTGGCGCGACTACGCGCTTGTCGCAGATATTGAGCCGCCGAGAATCGTGCGCGCTTTACCAAGCATAGGATTGTTGGATATTGCCGACGAGGCGCTGGCGCAGGCTTGCAGGCATTATCTATCCGAGCAGGGAGCGCAGACGTTCGCTACTTTCGACGAGCTTTCAAGCGCATTCGGCATTCGTCAGCCAGCCAATGACGGTTTGGCGAGCTATTCGAGTCCAGCCGGTTTCTACACCGTCCAGCATCCAGCAGATTGGAGAGTTTCCCGCGAGGAGAACATCGTCAATATTTATCCACCAGATGCGAGTGGTTCCGTGACAATCTCCGCGTTTCGTGGTGACGGCGTTTCACCGCTCGTGTTGCGTGGATTGATTGAGCGCACCTTCAAAGATTACGAGATTGTTTCTTCGATGCGTCCGATTAGCCAGAACAATTGGGATGGTTTGCAGGCGGAGTTTTCCCAGGCGACTGACACCGGCTTGCGAGGATGGCTGGTCATTGGCACGACTTACGGGAAGGTGTTGGTTATGATTACTGCGAACGATACCGAGGAGGCCATGTCGTCGCGACGCCAAGCCTACGAGTCCATTTTAGACTCGCTCGTTTTGGCAGATCCAGAAGAAGACAGAGCATGATTGGTTCATTACATACGCCTAACAAGTCGCCGGAGCCAACCGCCGTTGGCGCTTGCAGTTCCGCTGTC
>CAYPTV010000717.1:0-1658 GCA_964413505.1 uncultured Bifidobacteriaceae bacterium
CCCGGCGCAAGGAGAAGAAGATCTCCGAGCAGATCAGCACGGAGCTGGTGAAGACATTCATCACCGGGCTGGAGCGCGAGGACATCGAGTCGCTGGCGCGCGGGCTCTTCCGCATCCCCAAGGCGGCGGAGAAGCTGGCCGAACGCCTCGTCATGGCCGGCCATCACCTGGACGGGATTGATTTCTCCAAGCAGGCCGACATGATGAACAAGGCCACCGACGCGATCCATGAAATGGTCCGGGCGCTCCGTCACATTGACGACATGGAAAAGATGAAGACCTTCAACGACCGGCTCCAGCTCGTCGAGGTCGAGGCCGACCGGCACATGAACGAATGTCTCCGCGACCTTTACGGCGGCAAATACGACGCCATCCGCGCCATCGTCATCCGCGATGTCTATGAGCTGATGGAAAAAGTGGTGGACCGCTGCCACGACGCCGGCAACGTGGTCATGCAAATCGTCCTCAAAAACTCCTGAATGCGGAATGCGGAGTGCGGAGTGCGGAATCCCTGTGCGGCAACTTTTATGAACAACGATGATTTGAAGCAGCGCACGAAGCGCTTTGCCTTGGAAATTGTCAAACTGGTTGAGGCTTTGGCTCCGGGCAAAACGTGCGATGTCGTCGGAAGGCAACTTTTGCGCTCCGGCACTTCCGTGGGAGCCAATTATCGCGCCGCCTGCCGCGCCAAGTCGCCCGCCGATTTTATTTTCAAGATGGGGATCGTTGAAGAAGAAGCGGATGAGTCGGGCTTTTGGATTGAACTCCTGGTCGAGGCAGGAAAACTGCAAGACAGCAAGGCGGCTCCTTTGCTCAAAGAATGCAACGAGCTGGTGGCAATAACAGTCGCCTCCATCCGAACTGCAAAAAAAACCGTGCTTCTGACCCGACGTCGCCCGCTGGTTCCACTCCGCGTTCCGCACTCCGCACTCCGCGTTAATTATGTTGTTGATCCTGCTCGTCATTTTCATCGCGCTGGTGTTCACCTACATCAACGGGTTTCACGACACGGCCAATTCCATCGCCACGGTCGTGTCCACCAAGGTGCTCACGCCGCGGCAGGCCATCGTGCTGGCGGCGTTCTCGAACCTCATCGGCGCGTTCTTCGGCACCGCCGTCGCGGCGACGATTGCGTCCGGCCTCGTGGACGCGCAGGTGGCGACGATGCCGGTGGTGTGCTGCGCGCTGCTCGCGGCCATCGTCTGGAGCCTGTTGACGTGGTGGTTCGGGCTCCCGTCGAGTTCGTCGCATGCGCTAATCGGCGGATTGTGCGGCGCGGTGCTGGCGGCTTCCGGCAAATGGTCGTCAATCATCTGGTCAATCCCCGACAAGGAACATTGGTGGAAGAGCAAGGGCATCCTGTGGAAAGTCATCTTCCCGATGGTCACGTCGCCGCTGGCGGGTTTCATCGGCGGGTTTTTGTTGATGGGCCTTTTGTATTTCCTGCTGCGCAACTGGCGGCCCGTGACGGTGAACCGCACGTTCGGCAAACTGCAGCTGGTGAGCGCGAGCTACATGGGCTTCGCCCACGGCACCAACGACGCGCAAAAAACGATGGGCATCATCACGCTGGCGCTCGTGGTGGCCACCAAGACGGGGCTGCTGCTGTCCGCGCCCGCGTGGCTCGCCTGGCTGCAAACGCCCGAAGGCACGCCCGC
>CAYPTV010000718.1:0-1658 GCA_964413505.1 uncultured Bifidobacteriaceae bacterium
ACGCCGGTGACGGAGACAGAGGTCGCGAGGCTGCTCAAGTCGATGCCGTCTAAGTCGTCGCCACTTGACTTCATACCGACGTCGCTCATCAAGTCCTGCAGCAAAGCTTTTGCTCACGTCATAGCACGACTCGCCAACTTGTCGTTCGAACACGCCACGTTTCCAGCACGATTCAAAACTGCGCAGGTAACGCCGCTACTGAAAAAACAAGGACTCGATGAGAGCGATCCGGCTAATTACCGCCCTATCTCCAACTTGAACACTATCAGCAAAGTGTTGGAGAGACTTGTGTTAGCACGTATTGTACCGCATGCATCAGCATCGCCGAGTTTTGATGCTGTGCAGTCGGCGTACAGGAGACATCATTCGACGGAAACAGCGCTACTCAAGATAACCGATGACATCTACGCGGGTTTCGGCGACCATCAGTCGACTATTCTCGTTGCGCTAGACCAATCCGCGGCGTTCGACTGCATCGATCACTCAACACTGATCCGCCGACTCGATCACACGTTCGGATTGACGGGGAGGGCGCTCGACTGGGTGCGTTCCTACCTACATGGCCGATCTACATTTGTGCGCTGGAAGCAGCGTTCGTCCAGCATCTACCCGCTCGATGCCGGCGTGCCGCAAGGATCGGCTCTCGGACCGCTCTTGTTTTCGCTGTACATTGCGCCGCTGTCCGGCGTCATTAGCTCGTTCGGCGTACGCCATCACCAGTATGCCGATGACACGCAAATCTACATCGCTGTGTCTAGAGCTGATCTATCTATCAACGTTGGTCAACTTGAAAACTGCACTGCTGGAGTTCATGCGTGGCTGCAGACAAACGGTCTTCAGCTCAATCCGAAAAAGTCTGAAGTGATACAGTTCACGACTCCGCGTGTCCGCGACAGAGTCGAAGACGTAGCCGCAATCCGTGTGTCGAATGCCGTCATTCCACCAGTGTCGACGGTCAGAAGTCTCGGCGTCACCCTCGACAAGAAGCTGACGTTCGACCAGCATGTGACCGACATCTGTAGATCGTGCTACTACCACATCCGTGCGTTCCGTCATGTCCGCGAGTCGCTGCCGGATGAAGTCGCAAGAACCGTCGCCTGCAGCTTGGTCAGCTCGAGGCTCGATTATTGCAACTCGCTGTTCGTCGGTATGACGAAGTCGAACTTCCGCAAACTGCAACGAGTGCAGAATACACTTGCACGTGCAGTTCTTCGTCGTGGGAGGTTCGAACACATCACTCCGGCTCTCAAGGAACTACATTGGCTGCCTGTCGAACATCGCGTGACGTATAAACTTGCTACATTGGCGTTTACAATAAAATGCACTGGACAACCCGCCTACCTCCGCGAACTACTGCCGGATTACGAGCCTGCACGCACTCTGCGATCATCCTCGAAACATTTACTGAGCGAAACTGCTACTAAAACTGTTTTGTCATCGCGCGGTTTTAGACACTCTGCTGCTGTTGTATGGAACAATCTGCCTGACTCCATCCGTTGTTGTAAAACTTTTGACAGTTTTAAACGTAATGTTAAAACATACCTGTTTAATTTAGCATTCACCGCCTAGCGTTCCCACCCGTGCCTACGAATAGTCTAACTACGCTACATATGGCACGTTAAAGTATTTTACTTACTTACTTACTTACTTACTTACTT
>CAYPTV010000719.1:0-1651 GCA_964413505.1 uncultured Bifidobacteriaceae bacterium
TCAAGCCGCTGGGCAATCCACCGGCCAACGGCATCAAGTATTTCGCCACGGCGGACCTGCTGGAAAGCATCAAAGACCGCAACTGGCTGGTGCGCGTCAGCGCCACGATCTACCAGCACTGGCACGCCAAGAATGCCCGCCAACACCTGGCGGTAAACGGACAGACTTCCTTGGCGGCGGCAGCCTGACCTTGAAACATACTCCTTTCCGCCGGGCGGAAAGTTGCGCGTCAGCGATACGGCCAGCGCGAGCGGATGACGAGTCCAGAGTCAACGACTCTGGCGCGGGGCTTGGGGACGGCGCAAGTCTCCAAAAAACACAAAAGCGGTTGAGTGGGCGGAGACTCAACCGCCGGATTTTTTCAGGCCGCCACTGTTGGCAGCATGGCGTTCGCTGCCGCCCGGTTCTCGTAATCCTCAAGGCTTGGCACAATGATAAAGGCTTTCTTGGCGTAGGCGCGATGAATCGCCTTGCTTCCGTGGCCTAATGCCGCCTGTGCAAACCGTTCCGGCATTCCGACCACTTTGGCGCGTTCAGCCCATGCATATCTATAACAATGCAGCGTCACGCCGGACACGCCCGCCCGCTGGCAGCGATAGCGAAACCGGTTTGCCCGAAAGTTGGCGGGGTGCGTGGACAAATTTGGGAAGAGAACGCCGGTGGTCGGCAAATGGCTCAAGACGTTTTCCAACTTCTGGCTAATCGTGAACTGCGCCAGCGTGCCGGTCTTCTTTCGGAAATAGGAAACCGTCCGCGTCTGCCAGTCAATGTCCTCGGCCTTGAAGTTCACGGCGTCGCTCTGCGCCGCGCCCGTTTCCCAAAGCAGTTCCAAAAACAATTTCCACTCGGCGTTCTTCTCCCTTGCCAAAAGGGTCTGGTGTTCCTCCTGCGTGATGCCGCGCCGGTCTTTGGGTTTGTAGCGGGGCCAGAGATTCGGCGCGACTATCGGCAGGGCAATCCAGCCCGCGCTCAAGGCCAGATGATGCAGCCGCTTCAAGAAACAAAGGGTGGACGGCTTGCCGTCTTTGAACACGGCGAAGAAATCATCGGCGGTCGTTTCCAACAGCTTCTTGTGCCGCAAGCCGTCCAAGGCCGGCGACTTGAACGCCGTGGCAAAGCGTTCGCGGCTGCTCTCCCTGCCGCGCGCCTGCAACTGCGCCATGACGGTCTGCCAGGTGCGTTCGACGAACGCGGGGTCGCTGGCGCTCAAGTAAGCGCGGGCCAGATGGAGATTCAAGACCGGCTGGCGTTGCGCCTCGTTGCGGGCGTTAAGCAGGCTGCGCGCCTCGGTCTCATCCTTGGTGCGCAGGCTGGTTTGCTTGCCAGTGCCGCTGTCTTGGCTGTAATATACGGCACCACGGCGGAACAGTGTGTATTTGGTTTTCATGGGCATGGGTCTGAATCATGCACCAGAACCGTCGCGACACGTTAAGGTGTAGTGGGCGAGTTTCAGCGGAGTAGTGGCAGAGTAGTGGCGAATTGTGGTTCAACACGCCGCCATACTGACAGTTCCACTAACAGTGGCCGTCCATCGCATCAAGAAACCCTGCATTTATGCGGGCTTTGACAACTTGATGACAGATGAAACACAGATGGACGCAGATAAGAATTTTCTTCCGTGTTCAATCCGTGTTTAATCTGTGGCTCTTGA
>CAYPTV010000720.1:0-1651 GCA_964413505.1 uncultured Bifidobacteriaceae bacterium
TTATTATTATTATTATTATTATTATTATTATTATTATTATTATTATTATTATTAGTAGTAGTAGTAGTATTAGCCCTTGGTACCTCAAATCCCAAGGGCCTTAGAAATTAATGTAATAAAATTGGTGGAATGACTAGAGGTCCGGATCGTCACACATCACGAAACTATTGTGCAACAGAATTGAGTTGTAACGTTGCAATATCACAGACAGACGCTGAAACAAGAACACCCCCTCCCTCTCATCACCGGATGTAGCAGCAATCCTGGCGCCCAGGTCAAGCAGACACTCCACTGCCGATTCGTTTATCGCTCCCAGTGACTCCAGGGCAATCGGCTGGAAAAGGTACGAAGCTGGAAGGTCGGCGTACTTTGCAGATTTCCTTGATGCTGCCATTTCTGCTGCCGCCCCTGCTGATTTGGCCGAAGCGTCGACGTAGGAATCGGCAAGCGTTGATGCAATCGTGACATCCCATGTCATGGCCTTACCCGTCTGCCATGGAATCAACGTGAGTCCATCCGGACGTCTCACATCTCCTGGAAAGAGACCCTTCGGCTCCTTTGTCACTGGAATTCCAGCAGAGACGAAGGCACGGGAAATGACGTCGTTGATCGCGTGATGTCTTTGTATTCTACCCGGCGCATGTTTGCAGACCCAGGCGTGTAAACCCAAGGCATCAACCTGTTGACCACATGGACACGTATGCGGGATGCAGACACTAAGCCCCAGTCGCAGTGAAACAGCTACCCGAACAGCTTCGTCATCCAGACGTAAGCCACAGGCTGCAATTGGAAGTGCTGCCAGCCAATCTCCACTGTGAGGGGTGGAAGCTGCAAGAAATGTAGCCTGCTGATGAGAGTTGTGAGAATTGAGTAAATTCTCCTGCATCTGAACATGGATACTCACAATTCCTGGCCAGTCCCATGTCGACTGTTTGTGGGACATTAGTTCTACTGGCTCTGGACCATATTTGGCTGACCAAGTGGCTCTGTATGATTCAACCAAGCAGTACAAAGGACACTGACGTCTCGATAGAATTGTTTCCTGGAGGCAGAGGGTGCTCGCCGCCGAAGCCAGATAGGCAGGAAGTGCGAGCGAGGCCACCCGTCTAACCCCCAGGCCACCCGCCTTGATCGGCAAGGACGCCTGTAGCCACTGAGTGTCAGTTACATCCGTATTGGTGATGTGGCAAAGCGCTGATCTCAGCGAACTGTCAAACGTGATGAGATCTGCGTGATCCACCGACGGAGAGCAGCGGAGTAGGTGCTGGACTCTAGGGGCACTAAAAGATGCCCGTAGGAGAATGAGAGCATCCTGTGACGAAATCAGCTTCAGTCTATCTACTGCTCTGTCAAGTTCACTGCAGCTTTCTGTCCAAAACCTGTCCAATGCTTCTCCATGGAACAGTGGAGCACCCAGAAGACTGGCATCTGTCAATCCTACTCGTGTGAATGAACACAGGCGTGGGTCGTCCACAGAAGTTTCCGGGGGAGCGACGAGTTCACATTTGCCAATATTGAGATCAAGGCCCAAGGCTTGACCTATTTCGACAACACGATTGACGTCCTCAGCTACCACAGCCTGCGGACCACCAAGCGTTACGTCGTCCAGGTAGCCCTGTGAAAGGTCCGATTCCAGTGACTCCAACATCGG
>CAYPTV010000721.1:0-1644 GCA_964413505.1 uncultured Bifidobacteriaceae bacterium
TGCGAACTGACGAGTTCGCCGACCTTGCTGGCGGCCTTTGTGCCGGCATCCACCGCCGCCTTGACGCTGCCGATGTCGCCCTTGGCGATCACCGTGATCAGGCCGCCGCCGATCTGGATGGTTTTCACCAGGGTCACGTTCGCGGCCTTGACCATGGCGTCGCTGGCCTCGACGCTGCCGGTGTAGCCTTTCGTTTCGATCATTCCTATCGCTTCGCTCATAATTTATTTTTGGTTGATTGTTGTTGTTGAAATTATTTTACCAGTTCGCAGGTCGTGTCCGGCTGCAAGTTGCACGCGTTGCCTTCGTCCGTGTCAATATGCACTTCCAGCTTAAAACTTTTGTCCACGCGGCAAAGCATTTTCTCAAGTGAAATGCCGCACGGCCCGCCGATTTTCAAATTCATGTTGTCGCCGTGCTTCACGCCGTAATAATCTGCGTCGGTCGGGCTCAAGTGGACGTGCCGCAACGCGCGGATGACGCCGTTTGGCATTTCAAAAAATCCCGACGGCCCCATCAACATCCCGCCCGGCGTTCCTTCAATACTGCCCGAAGCGCGCAGCGGAATATCGAAGCCGAGCGCAATCGCGTCCGTGTAGGCGAGTTCGACTTGATTGATATTCCGGCACGGGCCGAGAATTCTTAAATTTGAAATCACCCGGCTGCGCGGGCCGATGAGCGTCAACGTTTCTTTCGCCGCAAATTGTCCTTCCTGATAAAGCCATTTATGAACCGTAAGCTGATGGCCTTTGCCAAAAAGAGTTTCCACGGCTTCCTGCGTGAGGTGGCAATGGCGCGCGCTGATGTTCACGACGAGCGGATTCGGCGCGGCAGCCGCGCGCGGCAACGGCTTGCCGAGACGCGAATAGACGGCCTGCCGAACCAAATGTTCGACAACGGCGCGATGTGGTGCTGGAGTGGTTGCAATCACGAATTTGCCACATTCTTGTCGATTTTAGAAATAAGTCAACTAATTTCTTGCAAAATCTTCCAAAATCTATCACATTGCTTTCAAATGACCGCAGAAGAGCGAAAACATCGCATTGAAGAATATCTTCAAAAGGTCGAATTTTCCTCGCTCGAAGAGCTTTCCAAGCACGTTGGCGCGTCGGTTTCCACAGTCCGGCGCGACCTCACGATTTTGGAATTGAGCGGTAATTTGAAACGGACCCATGGCGGCGCGCGGCTCGTCAATCCAAAGACGGATGAATTTATCTTCTCCCAGCGCGACACTCATCAGCTTTCGGAAAAAGAAATTATCGGACGCGCCTGCGCCGGACTGATTCGTTCAAATCAAACAATCATCATTGACGCGGGCACGACATGTTATCATGTCGCGCGTCATCTCGAAGACAAACCGCTGCAAATCGTGACCGACTCCCTGCCCGTCGCAAATCTTTTTTCTGCGGCGACAAACGTCGAACTCATTTTAAGCGGTGGTGTGATTTATCCGAGGCTCGGCGTTCTGGTCGGCCCCCTCGCCATCGAAGCATTCTCGAAAAAATTTCATGCGGACGTCGCCATCATGAGCGCGGGCGGAATCACCCTCGACGGAATCACAAATTCCCACGGCATCATGATTGACATCCAGCAGGCGATGATTCGCGGCGCGCACAAGGTGATTTTCTGCCTCGACCACACGAA
>CAYPTV010000722.1:0-1640 GCA_964413505.1 uncultured Bifidobacteriaceae bacterium
GGGTGCGCGTGACCGACACGACCGGCAAGGTCACCGTTTTCAAGACCAGAACTTTTACCAACGATATATCCAAAATGGAAATCCGCACGATGGACTGCATGGATTGCCATAACCGTCCGTCGCACCGCTACCTTTCGCCCGAGCGCGCGCTGAACCAGGCGATGGCGTTGAACAAGATTGACCCGGCGATGCCGTGGATAAAAACCAACGCAATGTATGTGCTGACGCGCAAATACAAATCCGATGATGAAGCCAGCAACGGAATCGCCGGCGGGCTGACCGCCCGCTATCCAAACGACGCGCGCGTCAAGGACGCCATCGCGACCGTGCAGCAGATTTATTCCGACAATTTTTTCCCGGAAATGAACGCCAACTGGAGTTCCTATCCCGACAACGTGGGCCACATGATCTGGCCCGGCTGCTTCCGCTGCCACGACGGGCTGCACAAGACGGAGGACCGGAAACTCACCATCAAGGCTAACGACTGCAACGCCTGTCACACGATTCTGGCGCAGGGTGCGGGTGCGGATCTGGATCAACTCGCGCCCGCCGGGCAAAAGTTCAAACACCCTGGCGGAGATTACGACGGTGCCTGCACCGACTGCCACAACGGCGGTCCTTGGTGAAGACGGCATAATTTTTACACCAGCCAAAAAATGCCAAGCAATGCACAACCATTGGTGAGCGGTTTTTTTGATTTATCCCATTTTGTGGAGGCATGAAAAAACGGCATCAACAAATCAGGCCAGAAATTGTCCGGCTTGTCGCGCTGGCGGCATTTCTTGCCGTGGCTTCGACAGCTTTTGCGGCGACAAATGCGGTCGAGAAATTCACCAGTTCCGACTGCCTCGACTGCCACACCGACCCGTCCAACACCCGCATCGTGAACGGCGAAAAAATCCCGCTCGCCATTTTCCCGACGAACGGCTTTGCCCGCTCCGTCCACAGCCAGCTCGATTGCATAGACTGCCACGACGGCATCAAGGAACTGGTTCACGACAAAAATGTGCCTGCGCCCAATTGCACCGGATGTCACGACAAGGAAGGCAGGGAATACGCCACGAGCATCCACGGCATGAGCCACGCGATGGGCGCGTCCGGCGCGGCGCAATGCTGGGACTGCCACGGCTCGCACGAAATTCTGCCGGTGAAAAATGCCGCGTCGCCGGTTTTCAAAATGAACCTGCCCGCCACCTGCGCCAAATGCCACAGCAACACCAATCTCACGAAGGAATATCAGATTGAATTTCCCGAGGCGGCGAACCAATACATGGACAGCATCCACGGCACCGCGCTGCTAAAAATGGGATTGATCGTCGCGCCGTCGTGCGACGACTGCCACGGCGTCCACAACATCAAGCGCAGCGTGGACCGCGATTCGCCGATCAACCATGCGAACGTCGCCAAGACCTGCGGCAAATGCCACGTCGGCATTGAAGAAACTTACGACAAGAGCATTCATGGCCAGTTGCTCGCCAGGGGCGACGCGCGCGGGCCGGTGTGCATTGACTGTCACAGTGCGCACCAGATCGTCAATCCGACGGGCAACAATTTCAAGGCCATCAGCGACGAGCGCTGCGGCAAATGCCACGCCGACCGGCTCGCGCATTATTCCGAGACCTACCACGGCAAGGCCATGG
>CAYPTV010000723.1:0-1639 GCA_964413505.1 uncultured Bifidobacteriaceae bacterium
GTTCCTTCATCTGCGGGCCGGTGAAGGTGTTGATGGGCTTGCCAAGCTGGCCGGCAACCACGATGGTGCGGCAATAGGCCTCGATGATTTCCATGCGCCAGTAGGCTTCCTCGATGTTGTTGTGGCTCCACGTGACGACGCCGTGGTTGGCCATGAGGATGGTGTTGTATTGGTCGGTCAGCTCGGCGACGAGCTTGCCCATGTCCGGCGAGCCGGGCGTGCGATAGGGCGCGACGCCGACGGAACAGAAGACTTCATACTCCGGCAACATGCAGGTGGGCGGCGCAATGCCGGCGACCGCGAACGCCGTGGCGTAGGGCGGATGGCAGTGGCACGTCGCAATGGCCTTGGGCTGGTGCTTCATGATCTGCAGGTGCATGAGGATTTCGCTCGTGCGCGGTTTAGTGCCGCATAGCTGCTTGCCGTCAAAATCCACGAGGCACATGTCGGACGGCTTGAGCGAACCTTTGCTCACGAGCGTAGGCGTGCAGATGGCGATGTCGTCGCCGACGCGGATGGCCATGTTGCCGCCGTTGCCGTCCACATAGGCGCGCTGCCAGAGGCGATGACCCATCGCGCAAATCTGCTCCTTCAAAGAGTGCGCGTAGGGGGAATTGAAAAATTCCTCGAGGTCCGACTTGGAGCTTTTGGAATTGAGCTTCTTGGTGGGCGCGGAAATTTTTCCACCCGTTGCGGCGGCTTCGGCAGGGGCGGGTTTCAATCCGCGCAGTTCGATTTCCTGCAGATAGTCGCGCGCGGACGGCGTGAGGATGGCGTCGGAAGGCAGATTCTTCACGTCCTGGCCGGCGCGGACCATCTTCTCCAAATCTTTCAGGCTGATGATATTTTTCATTTAAACGGCGAATAGAAAATTTCGTCCACGAGCGCGGCGTTGATGGCGTCAACGGGCGTCGGCTGTGCGAACGGCTGCGCGGCCTCGCGGCCTTCCTCGTAACCGATGACCTGGCGCACGCCGCCGCCGAGGTCGTCATAGACGACAAGGCTCGGGTCGTTGCCAAAACTGGCCGAAGCATCGAGACCGCGCTCGAATTGCTCGCGGCTGAACGGGCTGACGACAAGGAAACGCCCGCCGGTCAGCGCCGGAACGCTGCGGCTCAAGGTCACGCGACCAATGACAGTTCCCAGTTTCATTAAATTCTTTTTCCCGGCTCGGATTCGTCCACGACGGCGGTGACCATCCAGCGCACGGGGCTTTTGTCGTCGCCAACGGCTTTGCGCGATGCGAGGCCGTCGGAGGAAATAATCACCTGCTGGTGCATTCCCGCGCCGTAGGCGTCAATCGCGATCTGCGGCGAACCTTCGGCTTCGCCCGCCGTGCCGATTGGCTGGCAGATCACGAGCCGCCAGCCCTCGTAGCTGGGATGCTTGCGAGTCGCGACCACATTGCCTTCGACGCGGGCGAGTAACATTTAATAAATCCTCAAATTGTCCACCATCACGCAGCGGCGGACGCGCGTGAACGTGCGGGGGTTCGTGATGCCTTCGCCGGTGGGCGTGGCAATCGAGAAACTCAAGTAACCTTCGCCGCCGAGGCCGAGGCCGGCGGGTGACGGGCCGTTCTTCACGAACAACGTGGTGTCCAGCGCGCGCGCCATGGCCGTGATGTTTTCCACGTCGT
>CAYPTV010000724.1:0-1638 GCA_964413505.1 uncultured Bifidobacteriaceae bacterium
TTCCCGCATTGGGAACGGCGCCACAAACAATCGCGACGATCGGTCTGATGGCGCGGCGACCTGGCTATCTGACGACTCAGTTGCCGGTGCAGCTCACAACAGACCAGCAGGGCGCGATCCAGCCGATCACGATGGAGATTGTTCCCGGCGGCGTTCTGCACGGCACAGCGCAGACCTCCAGCGGAGAGACTCCCGCGAACTTACCGGTTCAACTGCTTCACAAGCTGGTACAGGATGGCAGAGCAACGTGGATGATACAACAGATGGCACAGACCAACGGCCACGGGACGTATCGGTTTTCGGATCTGGTAACTGGCGATTACAAGGTGATGACTGCGCAATGGAGTGAGCGTGGAAGAAGTTTTTTATTTGCGCAGAGTGTCTCCTCGGGCTTCCTGCCCGCCTTCAACGCAAATGCTGGCGATCTGGCCTCGGCGACCCCGATCCATATCCGGGGCGGGGACGCGGTGCAGGAAGATCTCACGCTGCACGAAGCGACCTTCTACCCGGTGAGCATACCCGTCGCCGGCGGGACGCAGCGAGCAGGGTATAACGTGTTCGTGGACGGCGACAATCGGTTGTCGGGCTATTCGCTGATCTACGATTCGACGAGGCAGAGGGTTGTGGGATCTCTTCCCATCGGTTCCTACGAGATTCGAGTTTATGGCGGTGGCCAGCCACAATCCAGCGGTACGGGCAAGGTCGATGTGACGGCGACCGGGGTGAATGCTACTCCCATTACTCTGATACCGCTTGCCACCATTCCGGTACGGGTTCAGTTGGAGTATTCGGCGAAGCAGACCGACGAGACGCAGATGGGACCGGGATACTCCTCGTCGAATGGAGTCGTCAATGGGATCGGGAGGACGAACGGCCCGATGCGGTCGTTGGAGATCTCCCTGCGGCCTGCGGATTCTGCATTTGGTGGGGCGGGTCTGAGAAACTCGCCTGGGACGGGCGATGAGAATCTCGTTCTGGAGAATGTGAGCGACGGCCGGTACTGGGTGCAGGTGTCGCCGCACCGCGGGTATGTGGCCTCGCTGACCTCGGGCGGTGTGGATCTGCTACGGGAGATGCTGGTGGTGGCGCCGGGGAGCACCAGCGCGCCGATCTACGTCACGCTGCGCGACGATGGCGCAAAGTTGAGTGGAACGATCGCCGGAACCAATCCGGCGAAGAATCAATCGAATGCCACCGGCGGGCAATCCTATTTTGCCGTCGTCTGCATTCAGATGGATGGAGACGTCGCTCGTTCGGTATTTCAGTCGTCCTCATCCAACGGCAAGTTTTCTTTTGGGAATCTGGCCCCGGGACGGTTTCTGGTGATTGCCAAACGAATTGCTGTACAGCAGGGCATCCTGCAACTTCAAGGTCTTGAATATCGCAATGAGAAAGTGATGCGCCAACTGATCTCCAAGGGCACCGCGGTGACGCTGGAGGCCCGTCAGAGCGCAGAGATTCAGGTTCCATTGCTGCCCGATGAGGAGAACTGAGCGCGTGCCGAATCGATCGAACAAGCTGTGTGCAATTGCGCTGGCATGTTTTGTTGCGCCGGGCATTTTTTCCGCGACATGCGCTGCCCAGAACGCGTCGACGCGGTCTTCGACTGTCGCGCCAGCCTCCTATCGAGTGGCCGGG
>CAYPTV010000725.1:0-1637 GCA_964413505.1 uncultured Bifidobacteriaceae bacterium
AAATGGCCGCGCGCGTTGAGCATTCCCATGAACGCCGCCGCGAGGCACACGAGCATCATGTAGGGAAACATCACGCGCAGCAGTTGCAGCATCAGCTCCGTTTTTTCGGCGAAGTGATGAAAATCCAGCGCGAGCGAAATTCCGAGCATCACGATCCCGATGATGACCGCCGCCGCGATGACGAGGCCGGAAATGACGGCGTTTGCCGCGCGCCACATTTCCTGTTCGCCGTGTATTTTTTCCTTCTCCTTGAAAATCGGGATGAACGCCGCCGTCAACGCACCTTCGCCGAGCAGCCGCCGGAAAAGGTTCGGGATCGTGAACGCGAACTGGAATGCGCCCGCGACCCAGCCGTCGCCCATGAACCGTGCATAGACGATTTCGCGCACCATGCCGAGCAGGCGGCTCAACAACGTGGCGGCGGCCATCGCGCCGGATGATTTCAACATTTGCGACACGCGCGAAGGTTAAAGTCCAAAGCCCGAAGTCCAAAGTCCAAAGTTCATTCCGCCATCTTGCTTTTTCAATTGCACAGGACTAGGATGGAAACATGGACAGCGTGATTCTCGCCAAAGAAGTATTGCAACTTACTCCGTTTGAAAAAGCGCAGATGATTGATGCGCTCTGGCTAAGTCTCGATCCGGCGGAGCAGGAATCCGTTGATCGCGCATGGCTTGCCGAATCACAGGACCGGCTCAAGGCTTTTCGCAGCGGTCAAATCAAGGCGCAGGACGGCGACGCAGCCATTCAATCCATTGAATCGGAACTGAAGCGATGAAATACCGTCTGCTGCAGCCGGCTTTCCGGGAGCTGCGTTCAGCGGCGCGTCACTACGAAAAGCAGGTTGCCGGACTTGGTCATGATTTTCTCCGGGAAATCCGCTCCACCATTTCCCGCATCATCCATTGGCCGGAAGCCTGGCAGCCGCTCGACGCGGAAATCCGCCGCTGTCGCACGCATCGTTTTCCTTACGGGATAATTTACGCCGTGGAAAATGGCGAAGTGCTGGTCATTTCCGTGATGCACCTGCACCGTCACCCGGATTCGTGGCGGAAAAATCTTGGGTGACAATTGGAAATTGGCATTTGCCCGGCGGCGATTTAATCTTCGCGCGTGAGCATTCTTGAAGAACTGAAATGGCGCGGCCTCATCGCCGATTGCACGGACGCGGCGGAATTGGAAAAGAAAATTTTCTCGCCCATCACTCTTTACTGCGGATTTGACCCGACGGCGGACAGCCTTCACGTCGGCAATCTTGTGCCGCTGCTCGCGCTGCGCCGGTTTCAACTGCTTGGCCACAATCCAATTGCCGTTGCAGGTGGCGCGACCGGATCCATCGGCGATCCCAGCGGCAAGACCGCCGAGCGCCAGTTGCTCACTAAGGAAATTCTCGACCGCAACATCGCCAGCGTGAAAGTCCAACTGGCGAAGCTGTTGGATTTTGAAACGAAGAAAAATCCTGCGCGGCTGGTGGACAATGCGTCGTGGACGCAAAACATTTCGTTCCTCGATTTCCTGCGCGACATCGGGAAACATTTTTCCGTCAACCAGATGGTGGCCAAGGAATCCGTCCGTGCGCGCATGGAAGACCGCGAGACCGGCATCAGCTACACCGAATTCAGCTACATGCTGCTACA
>CAYPTV010000726.1:0-1636 GCA_964413505.1 uncultured Bifidobacteriaceae bacterium
TCCGGCATCTGCGCCGCCTTGAAAATCAGCGACGGGTTCGTGGTGGCGTCGCGCGGCGCGAATTGCTTGAGCGTGGCGAAATCGCCGCTGTCGGCGACGACGACGGTGAACTGTTTGAGTTGTTCGAGTTGTGTGCTCATAAATTATGCTTTCACAAAATACGCCTGCCACGCGCGTTGGCAAACTTTTTGACACCGCGCCCGCATTGCTTAAACTGTCCGCTCGATTTTCTTATGCCCACACATTATCTAGCCTGTGACCTCGGCGCGGACAGCGGACGCCTCATGCTCGGCACGCTCGACGGCGGAAAAATTGTCCTAGAGGAACTGCACCGTTTCCCCAACGGCCCGGTGAAGACGAGCGGCGCGCTGCATTGGAACTTTGACACGTTGCTCAATGAATTAAAGACAGGCCTGAAAAAGGCCGCCGCGCGCCAGTTGCCAATTGCCAGCATCAGCACGGATTCTTGGGGCGTGGATTACGTCCTTTATGACGAACGAGGGCTGGTCATATCGCCCGTCTGGTGTTACCGCGATTCGCGCACCGCGTTCGGCGTGGAAAACGCCAAGTCCAAAACCGACTGGCCGACGATTTACGCCGAGACGGGAATCCAGTTCATGGCGCTCAACACGATTTACCAGCTCGCCGCCGAGCCGCCCGAACGCCTCGCCCGCGCGAAACAGCTTCTGCTCATCGGCGACGCGTTCAACTATTTCTGCTCCGGCGTCGCGCGCAATGAGGTTTCCCTCGCCAGCACCACGCAGCTTTACAATCCCAAAACCCGGACGTGGTCGAAAAAACTGCTCGACGCGCTCAAGCTGCGCGAGGAAATGTTCGCGCCGATTTGCGCCAGCGGCACAAAGCTCGGCCCGTTGAAAAAAAATCTCGCGACCGAAGTCGGGCTGCCGCAAATCGAAGTCATCGCCAGCTGTTCGCACGACACCGGCGCGGCGGTCGCGGCGGTTCCGGCGAACGGCGAGAACTGGGCTTACTTGAGCTCCGGCACATGGTCGCTCATGGGTATCGAATGGCCGCAGCCCATCATCACCGACCAGGGCCGCGCACTCGGCTTCACCAATGAAATCGGATTTGGCAACTCGGTCCGCCTCCTCAAGAACATCGTCGGCCTCTGGATCGTCCAAGAATGCCGCCGCCAATGGACGAAGGAAGGCAAGAAATACGATTTCGCCACGCTCGAACAGCTCGCCGCCGCCGCACCGCCGTTCGTCTCGCTCATCAACGCAGACGACCCGCGCTTTTTGAGCCCCGACAACATGCCGAAAAAAATCGCCGAATTCTGCCAGGAAACCGGGCAGCCCGTGCCCGCCAATCATGCCGCGTATATGCGCTGCATTTACGAAAGCCTCGCGCTGTTTTACCGCGTCGTGCTGCGCCGCATCGAACGGCTCACCGGCAAAAAAATCGGGCAGCTCCACATCGTCGGCGGCGGCAGCAAGGACGCGACGCTCAACCAGTTCGCCGCCAACGCGCTGAAAATACCCGTCATCGCCGGCCCGACCGAATGCACCGCGACCGGCAACATGCTCGTGCAGGCCATCGCGCTCGGCCACGTCCCGTCGCACGCCGCCGCGCGTGAAATCGTCCGCAATTCATTTGAATTGAAAACCTTCACGCC
>CAYPTV010000727.1:0-1635 GCA_964413505.1 uncultured Bifidobacteriaceae bacterium
CCTCCTCAACCAAGGCCGGACCGACGAGGCCATCAGCGAATATCAGACCGCCATCCGGCTCAAACCGGATGACTTCAGGGTCCACCACAACCTCGGCATCGCGCTTGATAAAATAGGCCGCGCCAACGACGCCATCAGCCAATTTCAGGAAACTGTCCGGCTTAAACCGGACATGGCCGAAGCCCATGAAAGTCTTGGCACCGCCCTTCTCAAACAAGGCCAGCTTGACGCAGCCATCAGCCAGTTTCAGGAAACCATCCGACTCGACCCGGATGAAGCAGAAGCCCACTACAACCTCGGCACCGCGCTCGACAAAAAAGGCCGGACCGACGCAGGCATCAGCGAGTTTCAGAAAGCCGCCCACCTCAATCCCGATGACGCGGTTACCCACTACAACCTCGGCAACGATCTTCTCAACCAAGGACGGATTGCCGACGCCATCAGCCAATTTCAGGCCGCCATCCGCTCTCAACCGGATTATGCCGAGGCTCACAACAATCTCGGTGCCGCCTTCAACCAGCAAGGCCAGACCGACGAGGCCATCAGCCAGTTTCAAGACGCCACCCGCTTCAAACCGGATTATCCGGACGCCCATTACAACCTCGGCATCGCCCTGCTCAACCTCGGCCAGACTGACGCGGCCATCAGCCAACTTCAGGAAACCATCCGGCTCATCCCAAATTTCGCGGACGCCCATAACAACCTCGGCGTCGCGCTTGCGCAGCAAAATCAAATTGACGCGGCCATCAGTCAATTTCAAGACGCCATCCGTCTCAAACCGGATTACACCAACGCGCAAAACAACCTGACAAAGGCTTTGGAACTGAAAAGCAAATCATCTATGCAAATATCCGATCCCGGCAAGCCTTAAACCCAGGACAGACTCGTTGGATATGTGAGGGTCGAGCCACGGATGCGAGGCTATATTGCCTTGTTTTTTTACGCTCGTGTTCCAGCGGGTGTCCCATATGGAGAAGAATTAAAATCATGGGGTCATTTCCGAATATTCAGCAGAGGTTTCCCAATATTACAAAGAGCTTTCCCAATATTGGGAAATGCTTCCAGAGGTTTGGGAAATGCCTTCCTAATATTAGGAAATGATTTCCCAAACTTCGGAAGGGCTTTTCGGGTATTCCGCAGGGGTTGGCGGGTATTGGGCACTGTCTCATAAGTCTTCAGCCGCACTGTCCCAATGTCCAGAAAGCTTTTCCCAATATTAGGAAATCATTTCCCAATATTGGGAAATGATTTCCGAAGTTTGGGAAACGTCTTCCCAATATTGGGAAACCTCCTTGTGATATTGGGAAATGGCTCCCATCCCCTCATTTACTGGGAAATGATAACATCCGGAAAATAATATCCGTCCACCAGCCGCCATAATCAGCTGGCAAATGATTTGCCAGGCCTTCGCCGTCGCGCCGCAAATAATAACATTCGCCAAACAAACAGTGAAACTCCACTTTTGGCCGGCGCACACAAAGAATCAAGGCGGGGTGTCGGTGTTAGTTGAATGTTAAACAACTGCGAACTGCTGCGGGCGAATTGACGCCGGTAGAATGTTTCTTTAATCTTCGCTCAACTCATGGCCAAGAAAACCTCCCGTCCCGCACCAAAAAAAGCGGCTGTTCCCGTCGC
>CAYPTV010000728.1:0-1634 GCA_964413505.1 uncultured Bifidobacteriaceae bacterium
ATAATCCCATGGGCCAAAAAACAAATCCAATCGGTCTGCGCGTCGCGGTCAACAAGGACTGGCGCTCGAAATGGTATGCCAACAAAAAAGAATTTGGCGCGCTGCTGACCGAAGACCGCAAGATCCGCGAGATTCTCAAAAAGAAACTTGAAGGCGCGTCGGTGCCGAAGATTTTGATCGAACGCGCGACGAGCCG
Organism: uncultured Bifidobacteriaceae bacterium; assembly: GCA_964413505.1. Lineage (GTDB taxonomy): Bacteria > Verrucomicrobiota > Verrucomicrobiia > Limisphaerales > UBA11358 > UBA11358. The sequence continues at coordinate 197 of CAYPTV010000728.1, forward strand.
CTGCCGTGTAACCATTATGACCGCCCGTCCGGGAGTTGTCATCGGCCGCAAAGGTTCGGAAATTGACAAGCTCAAGGAAGAATTGAGCAAGATGACCGGCAAGGAAGTTTATGTGGACATCGTCGAGGTGAAGACACCGGAACTCGACGCGCAGCTCGTCGCGGAAAACATCGCTTTGCAGTTGGAGCGCCGCGTGTCGTTCCGCCGCGCGATGAAAAAAGCTTTGCAGACGGCGAAAGATTTTGGCGCGGAAGGCATCAAGATCCGCTGCGCCGGTCGTCTGGGCGGCGCGGAACTCGCGCGCACGGAACTGTATCACTGGGGCCGCGTGCCGCTGCACACGTTGCGCGCGGACATTGACTACGGATTTGCGGAGGCGCTCACGGTTTATGGCAAGCTCGGCGTGAAGTGCTGGATTTGCAAGGGTGACACAAAGCCCCAGAAAAAAGAGCAGCAGAATGCGCCGGCAATTGAAGCCGCCGCGAATTAATTCGGAAAAAGATTTTTGTTATGGCAATGCAACCAGCAAGAGTGAAGTTTCGCAAGATGCACCGCGGCAGCCGCACGGGCACCGCGCGCAGCGGCCACACGGTCGCGTTCGGCGAATACGGATTGATGGCGTTGGAACGCTGCTGGATGGACGCGAAGCAGATTGAGTCCGCGCGCGTGGCGATCGCCCGCAACATGAAGCGCCACGGCAAGATGTGGATCCGCATTTTCCCGCAGAAATCGTTCACGAAGAAGCCGCTCGAAACCCGGATGGGCAAGGGCAAGGCCCCGCTCGAAGGCTGGGTGGCCGTGATCCGTCCGGCGAACGTCTTGTTTGAAGTGGACGGCGTGACGGAAGTGGTGGCGCGCGAGTCCATGCGGCTCGCGGCGACGAAATTGCCGATTAAAACGAAATTTATTTCGAGACACAGTCATTGATGAAAATTGTAGCGTTGGCACGGTGCGCCAACAGTCGAGCCGCAGGCTCGACGCTACAAAAAAGATTTTATGAAATTTGCAGAATCCAAAGACATGACGCTGGTTGAGTTGTCGGCCAAAAGCCGCGACCTCCGGCACGAAATGTTCAACCTGCGTTTGCAGCAGGCGAGCGCGCAGTTGGAAAAGCCCGCGCGCCTGACGGTGTTGCGCAAGGACATAGCGCGCATCGAGACGCGCATCTCGCAGTTGCGGAACAAGGCGAAATTGACGTGATTCGTTGAATGGTTGAATCGTCAAATCGGTTCAACAATTTAACAGTTAAACAATTTAACGAAAATAAAATGGCTGAAATTGTAAAACAACCGGAAGCGAAGCGCGGCAACCGCAAGGAACGCGTCGGCGAAGTCGTCTCGAACAAAATGACCAAGACGATCGTCGTCCGCGTCGAGCGCCGTTTTCCGCATCCGCGCTACAAGAAGATTGTCACCGCCTTCAAGAAATTTTACGCGCA
>CAYPTV010000729.1:0-1634 GCA_964413505.1 uncultured Bifidobacteriaceae bacterium
CCATCAGCAGCGCCGTTCAGGACGGCGTTGCAATAGTCGACACAGCTCTTGATGAAGGCGTGCACAAGCATATACGTGGCATCGAATGTCAGCGATCGTCGAATTGACCGCAACTGTCGAAGGTGGTAGAAGCAGCTGCGCGCGACGTTTTCAACGTGGCACCTCATCGTCAGCTGCGCGTCGACAGTCACACCGAGGTCACGGACAGAATCCAGCGGAACTACATCAACACCACCGACCAAAAGCGACGATCTTTCAACCCTTGCCAACATCTGGGCTGAACCGAGCCAGATGAACTGTGTCTTGTCGGCGTTTAATTTTAGTCGGTTGGACGACATCCATTTGTCGATGTCAGCGATGCAGCGCAGGAGTTGGTCAGCGGCATCCGGTCCGTCGAGCGCCGAACAGCTCGTATACAGTTGCGTGTCGTCAGCATATGAGTGAACACGCACACCGTAAGATTCAGCAATCACAGCAACATCCGCAGTGTAAAGCAGAAACAAAAGGGGTCCAAGGACAGATCCCTGTGGGACGCCGTACAGAAGTGGCACGAAGACTGACGTGGAACCGCGAAAAGCGATCGCCTGCGTCCTGTCAGTCAGGAACGAATTTAACCACTCTAACACATTACCATCGATTCCGAATGAAATATTTAAGCGCTGCAGAAGGATGTCGTGGTCTACAGTATCGAATGCAGCGCTCAGGTCAAGGAGACCGAGAAGAGTTACTTTGCGCGAGTCGACTGCATCGTATATATCAGACAGTACCTTCATGAGCGCCGTTTCAGTAGAGTGATGCCGACGGTAGGCGGACTGCAGCGGAGGCATCAGCTTGGAGCTGTCGAGGTGTCGAGTGATCTGTTTCGCGACGATTCGCTCGATGACCTTCGATATAAAGGTCAAGTTCGAGATCGGCCGATAGTTCTTCAGTTCATCTGGATCCAAGCACGGCTTCTTCAGGACCGGTGTGATGATGGCTGCCTTCTGTGATCGAGGCAGACAGCTTTCTTTAAGCGATGTATTGACCGTCACCCATATGAACGGTAGAAGAACATCGATCACTTCAAGTAGGATGGACGTCGGAAGAGGATCGAGCATGCAAGACTTCGGCGGAGAACTGAGTAGAGTCCTGCGCACTTCTTCAATTGACACCTCGTCAAAACAGCTAAGCCGCGGACCGCTGTACGAGCTGAACGTCGGCGGCGCAGCATCACTGGTGGCAGCGCGCACTCCCTCCACTTTATCAATGAAAAACTGAGCCAACCTGTCAGCAGTTATATCTGGGGATGGCTGGATGGAGGTGCTTCTGTCACGTGCCAGAACGGACGACATCGATCTCCATAACTTCTTCGGGTTGCCGGCGTTCGCATCGATACAGCTGGTCCAGTACCGGCTTTCCTTCAGAACGTACATTGAGTGCATCTCCCGAACTTGCCGGATCCAAGCAAGACGGTCGTCGGCCCTCAGTGTTCGTCGGTAGCGGCGCTCGAACATGCGCGATCGACGGCGCGAAGCACGGCACTCATAATCGAACCACGGACTCAGGCGTCGATCACGAACTGTCGCTGTATATGCCGGCACAAGGTCGTCGACGATCCGCCGAAGAGTGTCGTCATACACTTCCGCCCCTGCGAT
>CAYPTV010000730.1:0-1633 GCA_964413505.1 uncultured Bifidobacteriaceae bacterium
CCTCGCCTTCCGGGAACACGACCCGCTTGGGATGCCGCTGCAATTTTTCGATGACATTGCCGATGAAACGCATGAACGTAGATTATCCGCGAAACCGGAAACTGCAAAATCAATTTGCCGGGGAAGATTCCGGGAGAAAACCGAACTGAAATCGTTTGACAAATTCCGGTTGTTACTCATAATGAGTTACATGAAGACAGTCACATTGCGTGCGTTCAAACATCAGAGCCGTTTCCAGCGCATGGCGCACGACGGACAGCCGGTTTTAGTTACGCATCGCGGGCGGCCTTATTTTCGCGCGCTGCCGCCGGAAAAGGCCGGCACGTTCTTGGGCGCGGCACGCGGCGGAAAACCTTTGGCCGCAAAAGCGCTGGAACCGGTTCTGGCTGAAAACGAATGGCGCTCCGCGCAATGAACGTCCTGCTCGATACTGCGACGTGGATCAACGCCGTGAAGGAGCCGGAAACGCTCCCGGCCAAAGCTCTGGCGATTTTGCGGAATAAGGCCGGCCGTTTTTTTCTTTCGGACATCAGCCTTCTGGAAGCATCCACGCTGGCACGCAAAGGCAGGGTAGATTTCGGAATGAGATTTTCAAGCTGGCTGGAACTCGCGCTGGCGGAAAATTTGCAGGTCCTGCCAATTTCCGCGCGCGTCACGGCGGTTGAAAACGCCCTGCCGCGAAGTTTTCACGGCGACCCTGCGGACCGGATCATCGCCGCCACAGCCATCGCGCATCAATTGACCTTGCTCACGCCCGATCCCGAAATCGCATTTCAGCAGGTTTGCGAAACCATCCGTTACAAGTGGCCGAAGCATTGAATTTGAGTCTGCGCATTGACTTGCGCGCGCGCGGCGGCTAACCTCCGCCATTCAATGCTGGAGACAATCGAGAAACTTTTGGTCTTGCAGGACCGCGACCGCAAAATTCATCGCGTTCAACAGGAACTCGCCCAGATCGCGCCCGAGCGCGAAACACTCCGCAACCGCGCCTCCTCCACGCAGACGCAGCTCGACGCCGCCAAAAACCGCGTCAAGCAGATCGAGTCCGAGCGCAAGCGCCTTGAGCTTGAGGTCGAATCCAAGAAGACGCAGATAGAAAAATACGCCAACCAGCAGTTGCAGACCCGCAAGAACGAGGAATACCGCGCCCTCGCGCACGAGATCGAGACCTGCAAGGCCGACATCATGAAGATCGAGGATTCGGAAATCGTCCTCATGGAGCAGACCGAAGTCGCGCAGAAGGAAGTCATCCGCGCAACGCTGGCGGCGAACGAAGCGAAGAAGCTGGCCGAAACCCTCATCGCGGAGCTTGGCCAGCGCGAGGAGAATTTCAAGAAGGAGCTTGCCGCGTTGCAGCAGGACCGCGCGCAACTGGCGTCCGCAGTGGACGAATCCGCGCGCAACCGCTACGACCGTCTGCTCAAGAGCAAGGGCGACAACGCGGTGGTGGGCATCGAGCACGGCGTGTGCGGCGGCTGCCACATGAAATTGCAGCAGCAATTGATCGTGACCTGCCAGTCGCAGAAGGAGATAGTCACCTGCTCAACCTGCGGCCGGATTTTGTATTACTCGCGCGACATGGTGCTCACGGGCGGCGAATAATTGCCTGCGCGGAAAGTTTTGGTCGTGCGTT
>CAYPTV010000731.1:0-1617 GCA_964413505.1 uncultured Bifidobacteriaceae bacterium
TACTGAAGGAACAAACAGGTCTATGTTTTGACGCCGTTAGTTACACGCCTTGCCAACTTATCAATATCATCCGGCATTTTCCCGTCCTTACTCAAAACTGACCAAGTAACTTCACTCCTGAAGAAACCTGGTCTCAGTCCATCAGATCCAGCAAGTTATAGACCAATCACCAACCTTAGTACACTGTCCAAAATACTTGAAAAGTTGGCACTTAGCAGGTTACGTCAACACATCGTATCATCTGAAAACTTCTGCCAGTATCAGTCTGCCTACCGAGCCGCACATTCAACCGAGACCGCGCTGCTGCGGGTCGTCAACGATCTGATCATGGCTGCGTGCAACAAGAGTCCATCAGTGCTGATTGCACTGGATATCTCGGCTGCATTCGACACGATTGACCACGACATTTTGTGCCAACGCGCTGATAGCGTTTTTGGCATACGAGACACAGCACTCGTGTGGCTGCGATCATTCGTATCCAGCCGATCAAATTACGTGTGCGTCAACAATGGTTGTTCACCTGTCACCCACTGCTCATCGGGAGTGCCCCAAGGTTCGGTCTTAGGACCAATCCTTTTCGCACTGTTTACTGCACCCGTCGCTAAAATAATAAACCATCACGGTCTCCAGTACCATATGTATGCGGACGATACCCAGTTGTACACTGCACTGCACCCAGATCACATTGATCTGGCCGTAATTCAACAGTGCACGAATGACATTCATCGATGGTACGCAGAAAACGGCATGCTGCTGAACCCAACAAAATCCGAGGCTATCGCAGTTGGAACCCGTGCACAGGTCGCAGCTGCCTCGGCCAGTGGAGCAGTAATCGTCGCCGGCAACCGGGTCGCCTTCCGTGACAGCGTGAAGCTACTCGGTGTCACCATCGACTCGACACTGTCATTCGACCAGCACATAATAAACGTCGTCCGCAACTGCAACTATCACCTGCGAGCGTTGCGCTACATCCGGCCATTGATAACTGCTGATGTGGCTAAAATGGTAGCCTGTAGCTTAGTGTCGTCAAGACTTGACTATTGTAACAGTCTGCTACGGAACACAAGCACCAAAAATCTGCATCGACTACAAACAGTTCAGAACGACTTGGCTCGAACCGTCCTGCAGACCAGTCGACGAACAAGTGCAACCCAGTCTTTGAAAGTATTGCACTGGCTGCCCGTCAAGGAACGGATTGACTTTAAAATTGCCACAACGGTCTACAAGATCCGTCAAGCACACGTACCTTCATATCTGTCTGAATTAATCGTCGACTATCAACCAATTCGAACACTTCGATCTGCCGATAAAGCATTCGTTCGTGAAATAAGTGGTCCAGCACGAAAACTGGCCCTCTCATCTAAAGCCTTTTCAGTTTCTGGACCTGCTGTTTGGAACACATTGTCATATAATTGTCGTTCGTGTAATAGTCTCAGTACTTTTAAGCGAACACTCAAGACTGAACTGTTCAACAAAGCTTTCATGAACCATTTGTAGATCAGTTCCATCGGCGCCTCCGATTCGCTCGCGACTTTGGCGCTGCATAAATTCGGTACTTACTTACTTACTCAGTTTCTCCACGAATTTTCCCCAAAGTGATTGAAACGTGTTGATCTT
>CAYPTV010000732.1:0-1616 GCA_964413505.1 uncultured Bifidobacteriaceae bacterium
TCCAGTGGGGGACCCCCAGCACATTGCCTGGCCAAGTGACCGAGATGTACAGCTACAACGTCGCCGGCGAAATCGTCGGCAAGCGCCTGAATATCAACCGGGGCGGAAAGAACGCTGCGCTTGATCTGAGCCTCTCCTATGACGAGCAAGGCCGCCTCTCGTCGACGACCTATCCCGCTGGAGGGCCAGTTCTCTCCTACACATACGATTCGATGGGACGGCTAAACGGGGTGATCTCACCGAGCGGCTCCATCGTCAAGGATGTTGCGTACAACGCTATTGGCCAGCTTACATCGATGTCGCTCTATGCCGCCGGAGAGGACCAGTACCTGGTTCAGGGATATCAGTACAACACCCGCAACCGGCTTGCCCGTTTGATCGCCGCTCCTGCCGACCCGGCGGCGGCCAAAGATCGTCTCCCTTCCGTCGATCTCGAATACACGTACGGACCAGACGGCAAGCTGTACTCCGAGACGAACCACATTGTTAACAGATCGTCCTCTTATGGCTACGACAACAATGGCAGGCTTTTGACCGCCAGCAGCAGCGATTCATTGTGGGGGCAGGGTTACGGATACGACGGATTTGGCAACTTGGTGACCCAGCCGGTGACGAAAGGTCAGGCCTTCTCGCCACAGGAGCGAGCCGATCCGGCAACCAATTGGCTGTTCGGCGACCTGGCCAGCTACGATGCCAACGGCAATACAACTTATCTTCCAGGGCTGCACCTGACCTACGACACGGAGAACCGGCTGGTCAAGGCGGAAGGAGTAGGTGGGACGGAGCAGTATCGTTACGACCACAAGAACCTGCGCATCTGGAAGCAGAATGCCGATGGCACCGAGACCTTCTCGTTCTACGAGGAGACGGACGAGCTCGCCACCTATGCGCTTGCGACAGACGCGCTCGGCAACCTCTCCTTCCGTCTGCAGAAGAGCAACATCTACTTCGACGAGAGCCTGGTGCAGTCCGGAGGCCAGGTTACTGTCGTCGGTCGCCTGGGAGCCACCCGTGCCTGGAGCGCGCACAAGGGCGCAGGATCGGCCGACTACATGCCGTTCGGCCAAAAGGTTGCCGGATCGGGAGGCGGACTGAGCTCGTTCGGTGGCTATGAGCGCGATTCCACCGGCCTGGACTACGCCCAGCAGCGCTACTACTCCAGCGCCCTGGGACGCTTCATCTCGCCCGATCCCTACGCAGGCAGCGCCCATGCAGGCGACCCAGACAGCTGGAATCGGTACGCCTTCGTCAACAACGACCCCATGAATCAAGTCGACCCGGAGGGACTGAACGGTAGCCCGGCCCAATGCAATAGAATTTATAACCAATATCAGAAAGCAATTAAGCAGCAGAATAGGGCGAATGCTAGGATGGTCACCGAAGCCGAAGCTGCCGGGTTCGCCCTTGGTGGTGTGGCTGGTGCCATAGTTGGAGGAATGCTTGAGGATATGGTTTTAGAAGAATCTAACTGGAATTATGACCCAATAAACCTACAATATGCGATAATGCTACAGAACGCAGGCTGCTAGTGAGTATAGCTGGCCAGCAATATCACCTACATGCGAAGGTATTCAACATGAAAAATCTGACAATTCAACATCATATAAGATGGGAAT
>CAYPTV010000733.1:0-1612 GCA_964413505.1 uncultured Bifidobacteriaceae bacterium
CCGTGCTTCACGGGAAAATGCACCTTCAGATTTTTGACTTCGAGCAATGGCATAATCTATCTCTATCCGCCGAGAGTTTGGTGCAAATCACGTGCGCCATGCAAGACCCGCCAGATTTGAATTCGATCCGGCAATTCGCGGTAAAAAATCAGGTAACGACCAAAACCTTCAACACGCCACGAACGAATTTCAGAAAATCCCAGGTCCGCGCGCTGCCGGCCAGCACCGGGATTGCGGGCGAGAAATTCAAACGTATCATAAGCCGCTTCCAAAAACAATCGCGCGGCGAATGGATTGTCGTGATGAATGAACCGCGCCACCGTTTGCAAGTCGCCGAAGACAAACTCGCTCTCATCCCAGCGGGGATTCATTTGAGAACGAGGAGAGGATTTTGGAAATGTTCGAGCGGTCGCCCGGTTGGAAGCGGCCTTGCGCGGCTTCGGTCAGTTTTTCGCGGACGCGCGGAGGCGTTTCACTTTGCGGTTGGTTTTTGTCGTCCTGCCACTCGCTCAAGCAGCGGGCGACCTCGGCGCGCTCTTCGAGCGTCAGCGAGGGGATCGCGGCCTTGATTTCGGCAACCGTGCTCATGCTGGAAAATTAAGCGCAATGCGGTTTGGCGTCAATGAGGCAAAAATGGATTTAACGCAGAGACGCAAAGGCGCGGAGACACGGAGAAAATAAAATTGACGCAACGCGACTCGGCGCTAGCCTTCAGAAATCATGAAGAACAACAAAGCACTATGCGCGTCCATAGCCGCATTGATGCTGATAATTTTGGCGGGTTGTAATCAGGATCAATCGGCCAACAATCAGAAGCAAAAAACAACCAATAGAGAAATCACCGGCACTGTTTACATAATGACAGCCGGGGCAGAAACGATAAGGCTGCCAATGGTTCAAATAGTTGCGTTTGACATTGCCACAAATGACGCGAAGCAAATCATAAATACGGAAAGACAAGCGGCGGAGCAAAAACTTGACGAAGACGGCAAATCCTTGGTTGGAGATTACGCGCTTGCCAATCTTAACAGACTTGGAATTCAAATCGAACGAGAATCTTCCAATGTGGACACTAACAAAATGGACAATCTTTTTGAGGCTGCCAAGACGAACCTAACGGTGGCTATAGGTGAATGGGGAAAATGGCAAAATGAAATACAGCCAGCTTATTACGGAAATAATGCCTACGAAAAGATGGGAAAACCGGTTCCAATTTCAATTACAGATGTGGACGGGAAATTCGATGCTCAAATAAAACAAGCAGATACACTGCTCGCTGCAACAACACAAAGGCAAACACCTGCGGGAACAGAAACTTATTTTTGGCTAATCCCAATTCCAGCCGGAAATGAGAAAGTAAATATGGAGCTGAACAACAAGACACTTCTTGAATACAGTTCTGAAGCCCAGTTGATGATACAAAAGACGACGGCAGATGCTTCAAAAATGAGGAACGAAATCCAAGCTTGGCTTTCAGAAGCGTCCAGCCGTTAGCGCATCCGGGAATTCACTTTCTCCGCGCCTCTGCGCCTCTGCGTTAAATTTTATTCATTTTTCCTTCCAAAACGGACATCTCACAAAACGTCCGGGTTCGACTTCGAGCAGTTCGGGA
>CAYPTV010000734.1:0-1610 GCA_964413505.1 uncultured Bifidobacteriaceae bacterium
ATAAGAACCACACAGAATACTAACGGTTATACGCCATTTGAATTGCTATTTGGCAGGTTGCCAAGAACTCATATGGCAGTATTAAGAGATTTGTGGACAGGTGAAGATGATGAACCTGAAGTTAAAACAACCTATCAGTATGTCTTAGATTTAAGAAATCGTATAGAAGAGACTTGTCAATTGGCACAGAAAGAAATTGAGAAAACACATCAGAAGAATGCTGTTAAGCGGAATCTGCATGCCAAAACAAGAGTGTTGAAACCGGGTGACAAAGTTCTAGTTCTATCACCCAGACCGAAAAACAAGCTTGAGTTTATCTGGAAGGGACCTGCTATTGTTTTGGAAAGGAAAGGACATGTGAACTATCGTATCCAGTTTGATTCGGGTACAGAAAGAATCTATCACATTAATATGTTAAAAGTGTTCATCAGTAGAGAGTCACCGGATAGCAAGCAGGAAAATAATGATGACGTCACGTCAGAGCATGAAGAAGATGAGGGCGATTCTGATGATTATTGTGGGGCAACACAAGGATTACTTGTGTGTTCAGATGATGAAGATGATGAAAATCAACATCAGAGTTACCAAATTGAACAAACAGAGACGTGGAAAGACGTGGTAATCAACCCAGAGTTGAGTGCAGAAAATAAAGCTAAAGTGGTCAGATTATTGGAAGAGTTTGAGGACATATTTTCAGATGTGCCGTCGAAAACGACATACGTCACTCATTCCATTAAGTTAAAATCAACAGAACCAGTCTACTGCAAACCGTATAAAGTGCCAGTACACTTGGTTGAGAAAGTTGAAAAGGAGTTGCAGCTGATGCTGAGGCAGAATATTATTGAACCTAGTGATTCTAACTATGCTTCACCGATGGTCGTAATAAACAAGAAGGGCAGCAGTGATATTCGTATATGTGTGGACTACACAAGATTGAATGCCATATCAATTACTGATCCTATGCCTCAACCGGATATAGAAGATATCTTGTCTAAGCTGAAAGATAGCAAAATCTTTTCAAATTTTGATGCAACTAAAGGATTTTACGGAATTCCTATGGATCCTGACAGTAAAGACTACACTAGTTTTGTTACCGGAAGAGACAGCTATAGATTTAACGTTCTTCCATTTGGACTGTCAAATTCACCTGCATCTTATTCGCGCCTAATGAGGAAAATCTTGCAGAATGCTGAAAATTTGGAGAACTTTGTAGATGATATCATAGAGTATACATCTGATGATTTCAATGAGCATCTGAGAGTAATGAGAGATTTATTCCAGAGGGTGAGAGCAGCAAATATTAAGTTGAGACCTAAGAAAGCAAAGATTGGTTTCAGAGAGATACAGTTTCTGGGATCTATGGTGAGTGAAGGCCAAGTGAAACCCACTCAGGAAAGCATAGATAAAATCTTAAATGCAGAAATTCCAAAGACAAAGAAAGGCGTAAGGTCATTATTGGGATGCATCAACTGGTTATCCAAGTACATACCAGGGGCAGCATTATTGAAAGCGCCATTGTCAGAATTGACATCGAATAAAGCAAGTGAAGTGGTGAAGTGGGGTCCAGCACAAGATGATGCTCTGACTAAAATCAAGAAGTTGATGACCAC
>CAYPTV010000735.1:0-1604 GCA_964413505.1 uncultured Bifidobacteriaceae bacterium
CAAAAATCAAAGGACGAGGCCGATGATAAATCCCCGCAACGCCATCAATTTTTTCAAAACACCGGCGGGCGCGTTTCTCTTATTTTGCGTCGTCCTGGGCGTCATCTTCTTTGCGTGCAAACGGTTTTTGCCCGGTGCAACGAAACCGCAGCCTCTTGTTTATTCCACGAAGGCCGCAGCCGCAGCCGCCAGCAAACAGACGATGCAGACTTTTCAGAACACAAACTATTCGCCATTGCCGAATCTTCCACCGTCCACGGCCTTACTCGCGCCGGACACGGCCTCGCAGCCGGAGGCCGAAGGGCAGTCAAATCATGCCCCGCCCAAGCCGGAAGTGCTGCCCATCAGCCTGTTTGCCGAGACGCCGCAAGCCGAACAAAAGCAGTTGAGCAAAAATTATGCGCCGTATGGCCGGTTGATCCCATGCGAACTCATCGTCACGGTGGATTCATCAGGCATCCAAACTCCCATCATCGGGTTGGTGACGGAAGACATTTATTTTGGAGGCCGGTTGATAATTCCGGCTGGCACGGAAGTTCACGGCAACGCACAGACCGACCGCAGCCGCGAACGCATCGCAAGCAGCGGCAACTGGACGCTGGTTTGGCAAACCGGGGAGGAATTGAAACTTTCGGGCATCGCGCTTGACCGTGAAGCCGATCCGAGCGGCGACGGCTGGGCTATCACGGACGGCAGCGCGGGATTGCGCGGGCAGGTTCTCAAAAGCGACGACATGGCCGAAATAAAATTATTCGCAGCGACATTTTTAAGCGGCGCGGCGGCGGCGTTCACCCAGACACAACCGACCATTTTGGGCAACCAGATTGCCCCCACGTTGGAGAACGCCCCGCTTACCGGCGCGCAAAGTGTCTTGCAAGCCTACGCGCAGCAAATTTTGAACACCATTCAACGTGACGGTTTCTATGTCCGCGTTCCCGCCGGAAAACAATTTTATCTTTACGTCACGCAGACGATTGACGAATCGGACGCCGCCATTGGCGGCACTCGATTCACGCCCAATGATTTTGACAGTGAAACAAACCAGCCGACCGCGCCAACGCGGAATTATTTTCCGCCCAACGCGGCCATGTCTCGAAACGGAGTCACACCATGAAGCGAATCCTGATTTTTCTCCCGCTTATTTTGCTACCTGCTTGCGCCAGCAAGAAACCTGTCATCGTGCAAATGCCGCCCGCCGTGTCAGGGACGACACTCGATACCGAGGACATGGAATCCGTGCGCTACGGCGAAAACCTGAAGGCGTATTCGTTTGGCCGCTACGTTGACCCGAACGACGGCTTGGTGATGCACGAGGCGCACACGGTTTATCGCGTGGAGACGACCGCCAAATGGAATCTTCATCCCAACGCGCCCGCCAATGTTCCGGGCGGGCCGGTAATCGGCATCATTGATCCAGCACACAAGGACAGCCCGCTCACACCGGAAGTCGTCGCGGAAGTTGACCGGCAGAAAGCCGCGACGTTGGCCTTGATTGTGCAAGGCCAGCGCATGAATCAAGCCCTCAACCAGCTTTCCAAAACCCTTTCGACGACGGCGCAGGTTGCCCAGGAGAATGTTCAACTTAAAAGTGAAGTGACCACGAC
>CAYPTV010000736.1:0-1604 GCA_964413505.1 uncultured Bifidobacteriaceae bacterium
ACTCTGGCGGGAACGATTTCCGGCACGAACACCATTACTTATGTTGGCCCCGGCTCGGTGACGCTGACCAACAACAACAGTTACAGCGGCGGCACGATCATCAATGGCGGCACGGTGATTCTTGGAAACATCACGGCCAACCAAAATGGACTGGGCGGAGGTCCCGTCACGTTCAACGGCGGCACGCTGCAATTCAATGGCTATGGCGGCAGCGGCGGCACGGATTGGGGCGGCTGCTCCAGCACCTTCAACGTGCCTGCGGGACAAACGGGAACGCTTCTGCTGCCGCCGCGATTCGGTTACACCACCGCTTTTGGCAGTGCGCTGGTCGGCGGCGGCACGTTGAATGTGACCGTGGATTATGTCCGCGATTATTTAAGCGGCAACTGGTCGGCCTTCACCGGCCAGATCAATGTCAGCCCGCGCAGCGGCACCGGCGATTTTCGGATCAACAACACCTACGGCTACGCCAACGCGGCGATTTATCTGAACAGCGGCGTCAATTTCTACGTCATCAATAACAACAGTCTAACGGTGGATTTGGGCGAGCTTGGCGGCGCGAGCGGCGCGGTGGTGGGTTCGGGCAACAGCAGTTCCAGCAATCCGACATTTCGCATCGGCGCGAAGAACACGACCAACACCTTTGCGGGAACCATTGTGGATTCGGGAACGACATCATTGATAAAGATCGGCATGGGAACATTGATGCTCACCGGTGCGAACACTTACTCCGGCGCGACCACCCTCAGCGGTGGTGCGCTGCAAATCGGCGACGGCGGGAATGCCGGAACACTTGGAGTGGGCGGCGTGACGGACAACGCCTCGCTCATTTTCAATCGGTATGACAATGTGGTTTGCTCCAACCTCATCAGCGGCAGCGGCAGCCTGACGCAGGCGGGCGACGGCGTGCTGACGTTGAATGCGGCGAATACCTATTCCGGCGCGACGTTTGTCACCGCTGGCACGCTGGCGCTGACCAATTCCGGCTCCATCGCCGGCTCCACCAACATCAATCTTTCCAACAGTGGAATTTTTGACGTGACTGGAACCGCCAGCCACGCGCTGACGCTTGGCAGCGGCAAAATGATTTCCGGCGACGGCCAGGTCAACGGCAATTTCACCGTCGCCAGCGGCGCGACGCTCGCGCCCGGCAACAACGATCTCGGAATGTTGGTCTTCAGCAATTCCCTGACGCTGAATTCCGGCAGCAAAACCATTTTGAACATCAGCCATGACTCGCAGGCGAACAGCGCCGTCAGCGTGGCCGGCACCTTCACCGGCGGCGGATCGCTGATTGTCAGCAACGCCGATGATCCAGAGCAGGCGGGCGACAGCTTCCAACTGTTCAATGCGGGCAGTTATGCCGGAAGTTTCACGCCCTTCAACCTCTTGAGAGTTTCCTTGCCAAACAGGGAACGGGCGCAGCGCACATAGCTGTTTGCCGTGCGCTTGGCTGAGGCAATGGCAGTCGGGGCATTGCCGGCAAGCTTCACGCGCCGCCGCTGCCAGTCAATCACGCGGTCCGGCGTGACACGTTCCAAGCGGATGCTGTCAATGCGTGCCAGCCACTTTTTATTTCCGCCGGTGCGGTAGTCATACTTGGC
>CAYPTV010000737.1:0-1602 GCA_964413505.1 uncultured Bifidobacteriaceae bacterium
GAACGTCTTCTCGCGGAATTGCGGTATGTATTGCAGGATGCCCCGCAGGTCGGTCAGTTTCATTTCAGCGCAGAATTAGTAGTCGGTTTTCAGCGCGATTCAACTTTTATTATTTGCCGCCAGCACTTCGCGGTAAATTTCCAGGTGCCGCCGCGCGATGACTTGCGGGTGATATCTCTCGCGCATCTGCACGGCGGCGGCGGGCGCGAGTGGATTGCCATTTTTCAACCAAGTGCCAACCGCATCCGCCATGCCGTCCCAATCGTCCACGCCAAAAAGTTCCGCGCCGTCCACGCCGTCGGCGATGTCGGCGATCCCGCCGCACCGCGAGCCGAAAAATTTCAGGCCGCGCGAAAGGGCTTCGGCGACGACCAGTCCGAACGCCTCTTCCGTGGGCGCATGGATGAGTGCCGAGGCGGCGTCCATGGCCGAAATCAACTGATCCTCCGACAGCCAGCCTATGTGTCTGGCAAAACCGGCCTTTTCCGCCGCCGCCAGTTCGCGCGCAAAAGACCTGCCCAGTTTGGTGTTATTCTGGCGGTTGCCGGCAAAGCGAAGTTCAAACTTCAGTCCCTGCCGCCACAGGTTGCCTGCCAGCGCCAGAATATCCCGCTGCCGTTTGTAGGGCGACATCATGCCCACATTTAAAAGCACCGGCGCGTCTTTTTGCGCCCGGGAAATGGGCTGGTCAAAAAAAATCCGGCGGACTGCGTTTGGCACACGCCATGTTTTGGCGGCAACAGGCTTGACCAAACTTTCCGTGTAGGCGGAGTTGCAAAAAACCCCGTCGGTGCGGCGCAGTGCAAATGCCTCCAAGCGTGCGGCCAGCCAGTAATAGCCGCCCACACGTGCATGGACAAATGCGGCAACGGCCCTCATGTTGCCGTGAATGGTCATGACGCTTGGAAAGCCGGAAAAAATTGCACCCAGCGCGCATTCGCGTTCCGTGCCCTGCCCGTGGACGATGTCAGGCTGGATTTCGCGGATTTTTTTTTCGCGTCGCGCGGACGCAGCCCTGATAAAGTGTGCGCATCCAACCGATCTTTGGGACATGCGGGCTGTGGAAATAGATGTTCGGCGCAATTTTTCGGGCGAAGAGAACATGTGCCGTTGCGTGCAGGAAATCACGTGGACTTCGATTTCCGGCAATTGCGCAAAACCTTGCAACAGCGCCTCCGGGGCCGTGCCGAACCACGGATTGGGCTTGTGATATTCCCGGTATGGTTCGCGGTTGTCGGTGGTCAGAATGGCGATTTTCATTTGTCCACGATGTTGATTTCCGGCCAGTTTGAATTTTTGCTGATCTTACTTGAAGGCAGTGAGCGCAAATTCAATGACCGAAAAATCTTCTATGGGCTGCCGCCGCGCAGCCGGGCGTGATTTGATCTGGATTCCGGCAGCGTAGGATTTGTCAGCGACGCGCAACGGTTGGATGTCGAATTTTTGAAATCCGGCGCGGGTGAGTGCCTGCCGGTAATCCTCCAAAAATTTACGGGTGTTCCGGTGGTTCACGGGATACATCCATCCAAACAGCCGGTCGGGATATGTCTGGAAATCCAGGGGCGGAAGCGGGTCTTCAAATACACCATGCCCACCGAGATC
>CAYPTV010000738.1:0-1601 GCA_964413505.1 uncultured Bifidobacteriaceae bacterium
TCCACAAACTGCATTTCCAATGCATTTCAGTCAACATATACTAAATTCCATTCTACTGAAACCACTCTTCTCTTAGCCCACGACTATCTTATCCAGGCAATGGACAAGCAGCAAGTCACTGGTCTTGCACTCCTTGATCTATCTGCTGCCTTCGATACTATCGATCACTCAATTCTTCTCCATCGTCTCTCTACGTGGTTTGGTATTGGTGGTAAGGCACACTCGTGGTTTTCATCATACTTGTCTAATCGGTCGTTTTCTGTTCAATGCAGTGGCCTCAAATCTTCTTCAGCTGACCTAAGCACTGGGGTTCCTCAAGGCTCTGTTCTAGGACCCATCTTGTTTATTCTGTACACAACTCCTCTCAGCTCACTAATCTCCTCTCTTAACTCACCTTCTCAAACGTCTTGTCAGTTTCCTCCTATTAAGCACCACCTGTACGCAGATGACACGCAGTTGTTCATTTCATTCTCCCCATCAGACTTCTCTTCAGCACAGGCTGTTCTCATCCAAACTATTAATGCCATATCTCATTGGATGACATCCAACTTTCTAGCTCTAAACCCATCTAAAACAGAATTTCTCCTCATCGGACTGCCACACCAACTTGCTAAGCTAACGCACACCTCTCTTACGCTCTCTGATAACACAACCATTTCTCCAGCTGCTTCTGCCCGTAATCTGGGCATCATATTTGACTCCAATCTATCCTATAAGCAGCATATTCGTTCTCTGTCAAAATCTTGTTTTTATCATATTCGTGATCTCCGACGAATTCGATCTACTCTTGACTTTGACACTGCTCGAACCATTGCAACTTCACTTGTCCACTCAAAATTGGATTATTGCAACTCGTTGTACTATAACCTACCAGTCACGCAAATCAATAAACTGCAGCTAATTCAGAACTCTCTTGCCAGAGCTGTTACCAACACACCCAAATTTTCTCACATAACTCCAATTCTCAAATCACTCCACTGGCTTAAAATTCAACAACGCATCGAATATAAAATTACATCTCTGACCTACACAGCACTTCAACACAGTGAACCACGCTATCTTGCTGACAAACTCCACCAACGAACACCTGGCTCTACTCGCTCTTCCTCATTAGTAACACTACAGACACCATTAGTCAAGTTGCAAACCGGAAAACGTGCTTTTTCATATGCTGCACCATATCTCTGGAACTCCCTACCCAGTACTCTCCGTCAACCAGCCAATCTATCTCAACCAGGTACTCTAGTACTATCTCGCGGTTGCTTCCATAAACATTTAAAAACCCATCTCTTCCATCACTCCTTCCCTCCATAGCTTCAATAGACTACTTAGTATTTCTATGTACCCATTCGACCGGACTGCCAAATGGACATTGACTTATGGACAACGACTGAACTTATTGCCTGAGAATACCGACTTCGGTCGGGGCGCTAACGAGTAAGTTAGACATATCCCATGTCTAGACTTTTGTTTTAGCGCCGTTAATTCACTTACTTACTTACTTACTTACTTACTAGTCTAGTCCTGGTGTCTTGAGTCTAGTCAATATATACTGTGAAATGCACTAAAGCTATTCCTGGTGTCTATAGCCTAGTCTAGTC
>CAYPTV010000739.1:0-1599 GCA_964413505.1 uncultured Bifidobacteriaceae bacterium
CTGTCGCGGTTCACGTCGCAGGTCGGCGGTGGCTCAGCTTTTTTCGTTAGGCGTTTCTATGTTCTCCTCAAAATCCAAACCTAAAACACTACAATGACTATTTCTCCATTGGTCGGGCTTGCAGATGCCACATTGCCGATTTCACAGCCTGCTTTCTCGTTGCCACTCAGTATCAGCATCCTAGCTTTCGGTGCCGTAGCGCTATGGCTCCAGATGTGGGTGATGGTCAAGCGAGGCAAGGGATGGGGTCCTGTTTCGTCGCGCCTTGTCGGACTCACGCTATTTATTGTTGCTGCACTTTTCATTTCCACCAGCGGCGTTGCCCACGACAACACGACGGCAGTCCTTGGCTTTCTCGGCACCATAACAGGATTTGTCATCGGCAATAAGAATAGTAGCACTGAATGAGGATATCCGAAACGCCTAACAAGTCGCCGGAGCCAACCGCCGTTGGCGCGGTCCGTTCCGCTGTCGCGGTTCACGTCGCGAGTCGGCGGTGGCTCAGCTTTTTTCGTTAGGCACACTGGCGGAAGTTTCTCTTGAAATCGTTATGACTACCAAGCCAAGACCAGCCGCCGATTTCTGGATCGCGCGATGGTTCGCTCCATGTCGTGATTTCATCTTTGGTTACAGACGTGACCTTGTGTTTCGTCCCGCTGCCGTCACCGGGGCCGAGATACATCCAGGTTGTTCCAGTTTTGATTTCGATGTTTTGCATATTTTAGAGTTTGTCTTGAACCGTGTGCCTAACAAGTCACCGGAGCCAACAGCCGTTGGCCGGTTTCGTTTCCGCTTTCGCGGGCGGCGTCGCAGGTCGGCTGTGGCTCAGTTCTCATCGTTAGGCCACAAGTTATGTTAGCTCAGTTTTTATTCCTAGCTGACTCGGTTGACATCGAAATACCACCGATGAAAGTTAGTGGTTGGGTTGGCTACACGATATTGACAGCAGGAGTTTTGCTTTTTGTAATTGTTGGCTTTCTGATTTATGGATTGCTTAAAAAGAAAAGACAGCCAGATGATAAAGATTGACGCTTTGTGGCCTAACAAGTCGCCGGAGCCAACCGCCGTTGGCGCGGTCCGTTCCGCTGTCGCGGTTCACATCGCGAGTCGGCGGTGGCTCAGCTTTTTTCGTTAGGCGTCATCGCACACGCTATGAAAAAAATCATCACCATCGGAACTATCGCTGCCATATTGGTTGTCATCTCATTTCTGTGCTGGCGACACCTTGCAACTTTTAACGACGATGAGATTCGTTCAAATCTGGCTGGGAAGTGGGTTGGGCAGTATAGTCCATCTGTTTTATTTACCATTCGTCAAGATGGTAGCTATACTTCGGAGAAGACCGAGCCTTCTGGAAAGATTATCACTCAAGAAGGGATTTTTCGTATTGAAGACGGATACATGATTTCCACGGTGACAAAATATGATGGAACCACGCTACCCGTCCCGGCAGTTAGCCGGAATCGGGTTATTAGAGCAGATGTCCACGAGATAGTTATCAATGACGTTGGAAATGTTAGGCGTGTTCTCCGAAAGGATACACCATGATGCCTAACAAGTCGCCGGAGCCAACCGCCGTTGGCGCTGGCCGTTCCGCTG
>CAYPTV010000740.1:0-1591 GCA_964413505.1 uncultured Bifidobacteriaceae bacterium
ATGTATTGCTGCGGACCGACGGTCTATGACTTCGCGCACATCGGCAACTGGCGCACATTCGTCTTCGCCGATCTGGTCCGGCGCTATCTGGAATTCAAAAATTTCCAAGTCACGCATGTCATGAACATCACGGACATCGAGGACAAAATCATCAAGGCTGTCAATTCATTAAGTCCAAAGTCCAAAGTCCAAAGTCCAAAGCAGGACGGTTCAACGATTCAACAATTCAACGATTCAACAATTCAACGCCTTCGCGAATTCACCAGCAAATACGAAGCCGCGTTCTTCGAGGACTTGAAAACGCTGAATTGCCTTTCGCCGCATCAAAAACCGCGCGCCACGCAGCACATTCCCGAAATCATTTCGCTCATCGAAAAACTCATCGCACGCGGCATCGCCTACAAGGCCGCTGACGGCTCGGTTTATTTCTCAATCGAGAAATATCGCGGCTGTGGCTGCAATTACGGCCAGTTGCTGAAGCTCAACTTCGACGAGATGCGCGCCGGTGAACGCGTTAAGAGCGACGAATACGCCAAGGAATCCATCGCCGATTTTGCGCTCTGGAAATCGCGCGTGCCGGACGACGGCGAGATTTTCTGGCCGAGTCCGTTCGGTGAGGGCCGTCCCGGCTGGCACATCGAGTGCAGCGCGATGAGCATGAAGATTCTCGGCGCGAGCTTTGACCTGCATCTCGGCGGCGAGGATTTGATTTTCCCGCATCACGAGGACGAAATAGCCCAAAGCGAGGGCGCGACCGGAAAACCGTTCGTAAAATACTGGATGCACGGCGCGCATCTGCTTGTTGAAGGGAAAAAAATGAGCAAGTCGCTCGGAAATTTTTTCACACTGCGAGATTTGCTGGCAAAAGGTTTCACCGGACGCGAAGTGCGTTATTTGCTGCTCACCGCGCATTACCGCGAAACTTTCAATTTCACGCTCGAAGGTTTGGCCGGCGCAAAAACTGCGCTCGCGCGAATTGACGAATGCATTGCCAAGTTGCGCGAACGCGCGGCGGAAATGTTGTCGCTGGAAAAAAATTCGGGGCAAAATTCCGCCGTCGGTTTGTTGCAGCCGTTCACCGCCGCGCTGGACGAAGACCTCAACATTTCCGGCGCGTGGGGCGCGCTGTTTGAATGGGTTCGCGAAGTGAACCGCCGCCTCGCCGAACATTCCTTGAGTCCAACCGCCGCCGAAATGGCATTGATCGAATGGAACAAAGTTGATTCCGTTCTTGGTATCGGCATAAAATCAGAAATAGAAGTTCCTGTGGAAATTCTGACATTGGCCGAAGATCGCATTGCCGCCAAGAAGTCGAAAGATTTCAAACGCTCGGACGCCATCCGCGACGAATTGAAAGCCAAAGGCTGGGTGATTGAAGATTCGCCGAAGGGATTCAAGTTGAAAAAAATATGACGAAAGGTTTGTTCATCACCTTTGAAGGTTCGGAAGGCTGCGGCAAATCCACGCAGGTGGAACTGCTCGCGCGGCGGCTGCGCTCGTTCGGCCACCGCGTCCGCACGCTGCGCGAACCGGGCGGCACGCCCATCGGCGAGGAAATCCGCCACACGCTCAAGCACAGCCAGCAAAATCA
>CAYPTV010000741.1:0-1583 GCA_964413505.1 uncultured Bifidobacteriaceae bacterium
CGTCGAGAAAACGCGCGATGCCGTATTGCAGCAGATAAGTCACCTCGGCCTGAAAACCGATCATGATTTTTGCCGGGGCGGACGGGGCATCGGCGGCGCGACTGCTCATCGGCTCAAGACCCAGGCCGGTTGTAACTGCGGTTGCAGCCAGAGAGGCTGTTTTGACAAAATCCCGGCGGGAGATTGGGTTTGTGGAATTCATCATCGCAACTTTCGGTTGAGGATTCACGGCGATGATTTGGCTTTCGCAACTTCAACCGCAAAGGCGTAGTCCGGCCCGAACATGTTTGAACGGAAAACGACATATTTCATGTCGGGCGTAAAGCTGGGGTTCGGTTCGAGACGATAGTTTTGCTTGCTCATGTTGACCAGCTTCTCCGATTCCAAGTAACCGCCCTTGATAAGATTCTTGCCGAGGGTCTGCCGGTTGGTGACAAGCACGGGGCGGAACAGGAATATCCACGGGGACTTGTTGTCGCCGTCACCGCAGTAAAGTTTGCCGTCGGGCGACGAGTTGTCGTGGATGGAGGACTGGTCGGGGTTGTATTGCAGCCAGACGCGATCCTTGGTCACGACATTGTAGCTGGCGATGAACGAGACGTGCCCGCCACGGGGGAAATGGAGCTGGTAGAACACCGTCTTGCCGTCGGCACCCCACCATTCGTGGCCGGCGATTTCGTTCTCCATCGTGCGCTGATGGATCAACTGGTTGTGCGAGCCATCGGTGCGGATGGTCCAGATGCGGTCAACCATCTGCCAGCTTCCTTCGTGGCAATACAGCAGCAGGGTCGGGTCGGTGGGAGAAAACTGAAGGTGGTTCAACCAATTGGTGTTGTGCTTCAGCAGGATCTTTATTTTTCCCGTCTTCAAATCAATCGTGAACATCGTCATCGGCAGCCTTGCCGCCAGGCGCCTGGCCATCAGCTCGCCTTTGTTCTCCGGCTCGCCGAGGTTCACATCGGACATCTTTCCCAGGGGCACGGTGCCGTCATACGCGCCGCCGGCGTTTGCGTCGCCCTCGATGAAAGTCCCGGCACCGAGGGTTTCGTCGGCGTTGATGGCCACCACGCTGGCGCGGCGCGGGAGGTCGGCCAGCTTGCGGTTCTCGCCGGTGTCCAGGTTGACGCACCACAGCTCGGAGAAAAACGGATCCTTGGTCGCGCGGCTGTAATAAAGGTTGGGCGTCTTGTGCGCCACGATGATCGTCCTGGCCCGGCCGGTGACCAGCTGCTTCGCCTCGAGGGTTTCAAGGTTCAGCACCGAGATGCCGTTGGGCGTGGTGTAGGCCATCTTTTTGCCGTCGGGCGTGTAGCCGTTGCAATTGAAATAAAAGCTGTCGGAGCCAGGCTCGCGCGTGAGCCGGATGACGCGGTGGCCGGTGTCGGGGTCAATCCAACTGGCCGGTGGCCCGGCGGTGGCAGGGGCGTTGGTGCCAGGCAAATCTGCGGCAAACGTCCGCAGCATGACCGTCATGAGCAGGGAGATAAATACGGACTTGAGGTTTTTGGGATTCACGATTTGCCCGACAAGACGTTTTGGATGCCTTGAGGGTTTCAATATTACCGCCCGTCGCAATGCAGCAC
>CAYPTV010000742.1:0-1582 GCA_964413505.1 uncultured Bifidobacteriaceae bacterium
TCGTGCTGTCGGGCCGCGCAAAATAAACGTATTCAAAAATGCAGAACGCGCGTTTTGTCTGTTCTGGAAACGCCTGAAAGCTGCTCAAGCCTTTTTCGTTGATGACGACAATTTCGCCCGGCTCGACGTCGCGGACAAATTTCGCGTGGATCAAATCGAGCGCGCAGGTTTCGCTGGCGAGCACATACGCGCCGTCCAGCTTGCCGATGCACAGCGGGCGGAAACCGAACGGGTCGCGCGCGCCGATCAATTCCTTTTCCGTCATGATGACGAGCGAATAGGCGCCCTCGATTTTGCGCAGCGTGTGTGAAAGATGATTTTCGCCGCCGTTCAAGCCCGGCTGCGCCATCAGATGCAAAATGATCTCGCTGTCCACGGTGGTCTGGAAAATCGAGCCGCGCGATTCCAGCTCGTCGCGGAGCTTCGCGGCGTTGGTGAGGTTTCCGTTGTGCGCGATGGCGATCTGCCCGCGCGCGCAGTCCACGGTGAGCGGCTGCGCGTTTTTCAACTGGGATGATCCGGTCGTGGAATAGCGCGTGTGGCCGAGGGCGGTTTTGCCTACGAGGCCATGCAGGATTTCGCCGTTGAATATCTGCGGCACCAGCCCCATGCCATGGTGTTTGAAAAATTTTCCGTCGTGGCAGGTGACGATGCCCGCGCTTTCCTGCCCGCGATGCTGGAGCGCGTAGAGGCCGTAATAAGTCAGCTCGGCGGCGTTCGGATGGCCGAAAATGCCGAAGACTCCGCAATAATGTTTTGGATAATGTGGTTGAGTTTGCATCGCGCGCGTCGCTGAAATTTTACAGACGCGTGTGGAATCTGCAAGCCACAAGAAACACAAAGGTAAAAATCAGGGCTAAATTTTATCGTTCGTCACCCGCCTGTCTCCGCGCCGCCAGTATTTTTTGCGACGGCTTGTAACTGGCGATAAACTTCCTGTAATAATCTGGAAAAGCGCCCGATGCAATCGCCGCGCGCATTTCCGCCATGACTTTCAAAAATAAATGCGAGTTGTGGACGCTGACCATGCGCAGGCCGAGGATTTCGTTCGCGCGCAGCAGGTGGCGCAGATAGGCGCGCGTGAAGGTTCGGCAGGCGTAACATTCGCAGCCTTCCTCAATCGGGCCGAAATCGGTTTTGTAAGCCGCGCCTTTGAGACCAAATGCGCCGGTGTGCGTCACCGCCGTGCCGGTGCGCGCGATGCGCGTGGGCAGAACGCAGTCGAACATGTCCACGCCGCGCGCGACCAGTTCCACCATTTGCGCCGGCGTGCCGAGGCCCATCGCGTAGCGCGCCTTTTTTTCCGGCAAATGCGGGACGGTCAATTCAATCGCCCGCAACATTTCCGGTTCCGGTTCGCCTACGCTCACGCCGCCGATGGCGTAACCGTCAAATTCCATTTCCACCAAAGCTTTCGCGCATTGCTCGCGCAGCGCGGCGTCGCTGCCGCCCTGCACAATGCCAAATACTTTTTGGCCGTCGGCGCGCGGTTGCTCGCGACATTCGCACGCCCAGCGGATGGTGCGCTCGACGGCGAGGCGCTGCTCCTTGGCGGGCGCGTCGTGCGGCGGACATTCGTCGA
>CAYPTV010000743.1:0-1581 GCA_964413505.1 uncultured Bifidobacteriaceae bacterium
GGAGGCGTGAAATAAAAAGTCCCGGCAGGGACGAAAGAACCAATCTGCCGTCCCGGACGGGACTTGGGAATTTGGGCGGACGAAATCCCACGGCTAAAGCCATGGGCAATTTTCAGAAGCTGGGCATGGCGTAGCGGCGTCTCGGCAGAGCGCCGCAGAAGGAGCCGGAAGAGTTTAAATGGCGGCTTTCTGCCGAAAGCCGCTACGCGGGGGGACAGCGAAACTATTTCACCCTTTCGACGACGAGCATTTCAATGGGCCGCCGGGGTCGGAAACCGAACAGATTTTTTTGGATTTATTTTGGGGTGGGCAATGGGAAAAACCACCGGTGGTTTTTAGCGCCGTAGGCGCGGGATCTTTGTAGTCAGGACCGCCAAGACAAATCCAAGCTCCGTAGGAGCGACATTTACGCGTAATATGCCGCTCCTACGGAGTTGATGAATTGTGTCATGGGTTTCTACAAATATGCCGCGCCTACGGCGCTGGATACCAGGCGCAGGCGGGTGCGCGGGGACAGTAAAACTATTTAACCTGTTCGATGACGGAATGACATCATGGCTGCGGCGGAATGGTTCCAAGATGGGATTTCATCTCGGCCTGGGAGTGAACCCGATTGCCAGCCGCATCAACAAGCGTGGCCGTCACCAAAACCAACAACCGTTTTTGCCCGACGGACTTTTGCGAGCTGAGCACGAACGTCTGGTCGTCCCAAACATTGACCGTGGCCGTCAGCATTTCCGGCACGGCGTCGATGGCTTTCAGGTTTATTGTATAGCCATCCGCCAGCAACGCCGGAACCAAATCTATCGTTTCACTGTCGGCGCGCATTTGTGTTTGGTGACCGGAGAGGGTAACTGCTTCCGGCTCTGCCAATATTTCCGCGCTGGGCAAACTCGCAAGCGCCTTTAACGGCGACGCGATCTTTCCAGCATCCAAAATTCCGACCAAGGTATCGTTTGTGGTATTTATCATGGTGCCTTGTTTCAAAACAGATTCGACGGCACTTTCGGGCACTCTGGCGAAGAGAACTTTAAGGTGGATTTGTGGCGGATATAGCCGTTGAAGGATTTTTTCGATTTTATTTTGCTCCGAAGGCGTCGCTTTCACAAGCAAAAGTCCCATCGCGCTATTAAAGCCAACAGATTCGGGCAACCGAAGTCTTATGCTTTTCGAGATGAAATATTCGGTGAACATCTTTGCAGTGGGTATATTCGCGGGAGACTTCGTCACTGCTTGCAGATTTGCAATGACCAACGGGTCCACTCTATAAGTTCGGGTTTCAAGTTTCGGCGGCGGCGGTTGATTGTGTTTAGCAACTGAGATTACGACCGTGCTGGTGGTTGCAGCCAGAATTACCGCTGCGCCCGCCACAATTGCTGTTTTTGCTTTTGTCCACGCCATAATTTTCAATGCTCCTTTCACGAGGTTTAAGGTTGAAGCTGAAGCCGCCGCGCCTTTCGCCGCTGCTGTTGCCGCAGTTGCCAAAGCCGCCGGCGCAATTTGAATGGAGTGGGCGGCAATGGCGCTGGTGATGGCGTCCGCCGTGGAATCCACGCCGCGTTGGGTGAACAGTTTCCGCAG
>CAYPTV010000744.1:0-1580 GCA_964413505.1 uncultured Bifidobacteriaceae bacterium
TGCAGACGTTGCTCGCGCAGGACGTGCGCAAGGTGCTCATCACGACGATTCACAAGTTCGGCGAGGCGGGCGGGAAGTTGAACGAGCGGTCGAACATCATCGTGATGGTGGACGAGGCGCACCGCACGCAGGAAGGCGATCTTGGCCGCAAAATGCGGGAAGCGTTGCCCAATGCGTTCCTGTTTGGTCTCACCGGCACACCTATCAATCGGGCTGATAAAAATACATTCTGGGCCTTCGGCGCGGACGAGGACGAAAAGGGCTACATGAGCCGGTATTCGTTCCAGGAATCCATCCGCGACAAGGCCACGCTGCCGCTGCATTTTGAAGCGCCGGAGGTGAAGCTGAAAATTAACAAGGCGGCGATTGATGAAGCATACCGCGCCATCACTGGAGATTTGAGCGAGCAGGACCGCGACGACCTCGCCAAACGCGCAGCCAAGATGGCCGTGCTGGTGAAAAACCCGGAACGCGTCCGCGCCGTGGTCAATCACATCGTCACGCACTTTCAGTCCAAGGTTGAGCCGAATGGATTCAAGGCACAAGTGGTGACGTTCGACCGTGAATGTTGCGTGCTTTACAAGGCGGTGATGGATGAATTGATCGGGCCGGAAGCGAGTGCCATCGTCATTTCCGCCGCGCCCGGCGACCCGGACGAATGGAAAACCCATAGCCGCGATAAGGACGCCGAAGAAAAGTTGCTCGACCGTTTCCGCGACCCGGCTGACCCGCTCAAATTCGTCATCGTCACGGCCAAGTTGCTGACTGGCTTCGATGCGCCGATTTTGCAAGCGATGTATTTGGACAAACCGTTGCGCGACCATAATCTGCTCCAGGCCATCTGCCGGACGAACCGCACGTTCGGCCAGGAAAAGACGCACGGCTTGATTGTAGATTACATCGGCATCTTTGACGACGTGGCGCAGGCGCTGGCATTTGACGAAAAATCCGTGCGGTTGGTGGTATCCAACATTGATGAGCTACGCAAGGTGCTGCCGGTCAAGATGCAAAAATGTCTGTCGTTTTTCCCCGGCGTGGATCGCACCGTGGGCGGCTACGAGGGTTTGATGGCGGCGCAGCAACACCTGCCCAACAACGAAGTGCGCGACAAGTTCGCGGCGGAATATACAGTGCTAGGGAACATCTGGGAGGCACTGTCACCTGATCCATGTTTGAGCCCCTACCAGAAAGATTATCGCTGGCTTACGCAGGTATATGAATCCGTCAAACCGCCAAGCGGTAACGGGAAATTGCTCTGGCACGCGCTCGGTGCGAAGACGATTCAACTCATCAATGAAAATGTCCACGTCGAATCTGTGCGGGACGACATCGAAGCGCTCGTGCTCGATGCGCAGGTGCTTGAAGATTTTCTCAAGGATCGTGACCCGGCCAAGCGCGGCAGGGAAATCGAAATCATTCTCATTGCCCGGCTGCGCAAACATTTAGGCAACCCCAAGTTCACCGAGTTGGGCGAGCGGTTGGAGCGCATCAAGGAACGTCATGAGCAGGGCATTTCAACCAGCGTTGAAATTCTGAAACAAATCCTCGAACTGGCGCAGGACACTTTGAAAGCCGAGAAA
>CAYPTV010000745.1:0-1579 GCA_964413505.1 uncultured Bifidobacteriaceae bacterium
CATGGTGGAATGCTCTGCTGGCAAACACTGTTTTTGACATCTCGACATGCAGACGGTTGACTTTGGTGCTGGATCGTAGTGATCTGGCTGGTGTGTGAAATTTGACCAAGTCAAAGAGGTAACCAGGTTGTTGTGTTGTTACAATTTTGAATGTCATCAACGCCACTTTGTATTCCACTCTCATGATTAACGGCAGCCAATGTAACCGAGCAAGCACTGGTGAGATGTGTTCAGTTCGTTTCGTGCCCGTGACAATTCTAGCTAGTGAGTTCTGAATGCGCTGAAGTCTCTGAATGTTTGACTTCGACGTGCCATACAGAACTGAATTGCAGTAGTCAAGCCGGGCCCCGACAATTGCACTGGCGACAGACAAAGCAACAGCCTCGGGAACACATTTCCTTATATGGCTTAGTGCTCGCATGTGAAAATGTGCTGCTTTACACAGACTGTCAACATGAGCGTCAAATGACAGTGTGCTATCGATGATAACGCCAAGACTCTTGACGCTCTCTGACGTTCGTATTAACGTGTCGCCGACTGTTATCTCATCTATGGAACCTTCAGATCGTTGTCGAGCGCCGGTTCCGATGACAATGGCTTCTGACTTCGTGGGATTGAGCGACAGGCCATTAACTGAAAACCAGTGGTGAACTTTATTGAAACAGTCAGATAGCGATTGCATGGCATTATCATGATTCAAGGCAATGTACAGCTGAGTGTCATCAGCGTATTGTGAATGACTTATGCCGAAACTAGCGATGACGTTGGTAATTGGAGCGACATATAACGTGAAGAGCAAGGGTCCCAGAACGGATCCCTGTGGGAAGCCATACTCACACGATTTTGAAGCCGATTGCTGATTACCAACGCGAATGAATTGTGATTGCTCATTTATGTACGATTTGAGCCATGATAGAGCTTGACCTGTGATACCGAATGTGTGCTCTATTCGATTCACCAATGTCTCTATGTCCAACGTGTCAAATGCTGCAGACAGATCAAGTTGCAGCAAAAGTGTTCTGGCTTTGTTTTCGGCATTCCGGTACACGTCGCTAAGCATACGTGTTATTGCGGTCTCGGTCGAATAGCCTCTGCGATAAGCTGACTGATAACGATTGTAACTCGGCGACCGTTCGACATGTGCGACCAGCCTCGACATCGAAATTCGTTCCAGAATCTTGGAAATGGTGTGCAGGTTCGATATCGGGCGGTAATTGGCGAAATCGTCTCGGTCGAGCCCCTTCTTCTTTAACAGCGGGGTGACAGACGCAGTTTTAAAGCGCGATGGAAATCTACCCTCACTGAACGACAGCATGGCTAGTCGAGCTATGAGCTTCGTAAAAATGTTGACAGATGATTTGATGGCTGACGTTGATATACTATCAATCACAGATGACTTCGATGGCATTGCATTAATTAACTTGGTAACTTCTTCGACAGATGGCGGTAGTAGATCAGACAGCAGAAGGCCGGTGTGACGCACGTCGTACTGCAGGGGATCAGTGGCATCGGCCTGATCGAAGAGATTCGCCAACCTAGACTCAATTGCAATCTTGATTATACGAATTTTATTTGCAAA
>CAYPTV010000746.1:0-1577 GCA_964413505.1 uncultured Bifidobacteriaceae bacterium
CCGGAAATTTTGCGGGACGTCTCAACGGCCAAAACATGACCGGCGACGGAGTCGGAGGCGGCGGTGTTTCGCGGAAGGGATATACGCCAAAGGACATCCGCTTCACCACGCGTGGCGACACGCTTTACGCGATGGTGATGAAATGGCCGGAAGACCAATCGGTCGCCATCACCTCGCTCGCCACAAACCAGCCAGTGAATGGAAAAGTTGGGAAGGTCGAATTACTCGGTCACGGCGAACCGCTCCAATTCACGCAGGACGCCGATGGATTGAAGGTAAAATTTCCGACGGAAAAGCCATGCGATTATATTTACGCACTGAAAATCACCGGACTGAAGTTCGCGTGATTGAACTGGTTGGAGATAGCTGCCATGAAAAATAAATTCTCCCGCCGTAAATTTCTCAAAACCTCTGCAATCGCCACCGGCGCAAGTTTGACCGCGCCGATGTGGTTGCCCCGCGTGCTGGCCGCTGGAGATTCACCCGCACCCGCCTACGCGATTGCGCCCGGCGCGTTCCAGCCGACTTGGGAATCGCTGGAGCGGAATTACAAATTGCCCAACTGGTATCGTAACGCGAAGTTTGGCGTCTGGATGCACTGGGGTCCGCAATCGCAGCCTCTCGACGGCGACTGGTATGCCAAATACATGTATGACCAGGGCCGGCCACAGTATGATTTTCATGTAAAAAAATACGGGCATCCGTCGAAGTTCGGTTTCAAGGATGTCTGCAACGATTGGAAGGCGGAAAAGTGGGACCCGGCCGCGCTGCTCAAGCGTTTCCGGGGCGCGGGCGCGAAGTTTCTCGTTCAAATGGCCAACCACCACGACAACTTCGACAATTTCAATTCAAAATTTCAGCCGTGGAATTCCGTCAACGTCGGCCCGAAAAAAGACATCGTCGGCACCTGGCAAAAACTCGTGACTGCCGCCGGGATGAAATTTGGCGTCAGTGTCCACGCCGCCCGCTCGTGGAACTGGTATGAAGACGCCCAAGGCAGCGACAAAACCGGGCCGCTCGCGGGTGTTCCGTATGATGGCAAATTGACCAAAGCCGATGGCAAAGGCTTGTGGTGGGACGGACTCGACCCGCAGGATTTGTATGCGCAGAACCACGCCATCGGCGCGGATCCAGATGCGGCTTATGTGGCCAAATTTTTCAACCGCATCAAGGACGTGATTGACAGCTATCATCCCGACCTGATTTTTTTCGACGACACCAAGCTGCCGCTCGGCGACGCGGGGCTGAATCTTGCCGCACATTTTTACAACGCCAATCAAAAGTGGCACGATGGGAATCTTCAGGCCGTCATCGTTTCAAACGGCAATTCCGTGACCGAGCAGCAGGCCATAACCAACAACCTTGAGCGCAACATGACGCTC
Organism: uncultured Bifidobacteriaceae bacterium; assembly: GCA_964413505.1. Lineage (GTDB taxonomy): Bacteria > Verrucomicrobiota > Verrucomicrobiia > Limisphaerales > UBA11358 > UBA11358. The sequence continues at coordinate 1,383 of CAYPTV010000746.1, forward strand.
GACTTGCTGCGCATCCCGTGGAATAAGGGCAGCACCGTTGGCCCGTGGCATTACAGCATCGCCGATTACAACAAGGGCTACGCAAAATCCGCGACGTGGATTCACCTGCTCGTGGACGTGGTCAGCAAAAACGGGACGCTGCTGCTTTCGTTCCCGTTGCCCGGCTACGGCGAACTGGACGACAAGGCCATCGCG
>CAYPTV010000747.1:0-1572 GCA_964413505.1 uncultured Bifidobacteriaceae bacterium
TTTTTGCGAGTTGGAATCCTTGTCCAAGGTGAAATATCCGATGCGCTCGAATTGATAGCGCGCCTCCGGCGAGGCATCCTTTAATGAAGGCTCGCATTTCGCGGTCAACACTTCGAGCGAGTGGGGATTCAGGTGCGTTTTGAAATCGCCGTCCGCATCCGGTTCGGGAACGGTGAAGAGCCGGTCGTAAAGGCGCACTTCGGCCTCAACCGCGTGCGCGGCGCTCACCCAATGAATCGTGCCCTTGACCTTGCGCGCGGAAGTCGCGCCGCCGCTCTTGCTGTCGAGGTCGGCGGTGCAGCGCAGTTCGGTGATGTTGCCGGCGGCGTCCTTGACCACTTCGTCGCACTTGATGATGTAGGCGTATTTGAGCCGGACTTCGCCGCCGGGTTTGAGGCGGAAGAATTTCGGCGGCGGCACTTCCTTGAAATCGTCCTGCTCGATGAAGAGTTCGCGGCTGAAGGGAATCTTCCGTTTGCCCGCAGTCTCGTCCTCGGGATTGTTGACGGCATCGAGTTCCTCAATTTTGCCTTCGGGATAATTCGTGATGACGACCTTGATGGGGCGCAGCACGGCAAGGCGGCGCAGGGCGCGCTTGTTCAAATCTTCGCGGATGGTGTGTTCCAAAACCGCAACGTCCGTGAGTCCGTTGTATTTGGTGATGCCGATGTTGTAGGCAAAGGCGCGCAACGCATCCGCCGTCACGCCGCGCCGGCGGATGCCGCAGATCGTCGGCATGCGCGGATCGTCCCAGCCGGTGACGAGCTTTTCCTGCACGAGCTGCATGAGCTTGCGCTTGCTCATGACGGTGTAATTGAGCGAGAGCCGGGCGAACTCGTATTGATGCGGCAGCGGGCGCGGCAGGCCGAGGCTTTCGAGAATCCAGTCGTAGAGCGGGCGGTGAACCTCGAATTCCAGCGTGCAGATGCTGTGCGTGACACCTTCGATGTAGTCGCTCAGGCAATGCGCGAAGTCATACATCGGATAGATGCACCATTTGCCGCCGGTATGATGATGGTCGGTTTTTTTGATGCGGTAAAGCAGCGGGTCGCGCATCCAGATGTTGGCGGCGTCCACGACAATCTTGGCGCGCAATACACGGGAGCCGTCGGGAAATTCCCCGGCCTTCATGCGCTGGAACAGATTCAAGTTCTCCTCCACGCTGCGGTCGCGGAACGGCGAGGCCTTGCCGAGGCGACGGTATTCGTCAGTCTGGTCGGGCGTCAGGTCGCAGACGAACGCCCTGCCCTTTTCCACCAACTGCTCGGCGTAGTCGTAAATCTGGTCGAAGTAGTCGGAGGCGTAGAAAGGCTCCGTAATTGCGGATTGCGGATTGCGGATTGCGGAATTAACAACTGGCGGCAGATAAAAATCGCGTTTGCCTTCCTCGGCGATGGTTTCGGGCGTCATGCCTTTCGGCTTCAATCCAAGCCTGTCATCGGCCCAGCCGCTGATGAGCCAGTTCACGTCCTCGATGATTGAATCCACATACTCGACGTCTTCCTTGGCCGGGTTCGTGTCGTCCATGCGGAGGTTGCAGACGCCGCCGAACTCGCGCGCGATGCCGAAGTT
>CAYPTV010000748.1:0-1566 GCA_964413505.1 uncultured Bifidobacteriaceae bacterium
TCAAAAGCGCCGCCGTCGCCGAGGAATCAACTCCTCCGCTCATGCCGCAGACGACACGCTGACGCTTTTGCGAATTCACAGACGGACATTATACAACGCGCGGGCGGCGTGTAAAATGGTTTGAGTAAATGGCCGGAGGAAAATTACGAGCGAGAAATACGCCAACCGCGCGAAAGGAAATTCACATGGAATTGTTGGATAAGGTGAAGTGAGCTGCAACTTGGCTTTATTCTAGTTTTTCGGATAGACTACTTTTACATTGTCCAGGTTAGTAAAGTATGTTTTTCCATTTAATTTTTTGACCATGCCCCAGACCTCGGAGTTGATGTAAGCGTTTGTGTAAATAATTTTCGCCGTTTTGAACTGTCCATCGCCAAAAAAGTCGTGTGGAAGCCGCCGGTCTGCTGTGTGAACTGAATACAGAGTGATTTCCATCCTTGGTTTAGATTCGCCTTCAGACACGGTGAAGATTGTCATCTTTGTCGGAAATCCTCCAAAAGATGCCGGAGGATTGGGATATTGATATTCAATCCTCTTGAAATCTGGCGAATTTTTTTGCTCATATACCTTTATGGCAAACGGCAGGTTGTTTGAAACCTCTAACTCTCCATATTCGGAGTGTCCACGCAGATTTAGCGCGGTGAATTGATTCCCCGTCCAAACAACGCTTTCAGGTTCTATTTCATCCAAGCCCATATCAAGAAACAGACGCACCAAGCCAAACGAAACATTCACGCTTTCGACAAAGGCATTTGTGCCGGAACCATACGAAACATTATCTCTTCCAACTTGATAAAGCACCGATCCTGCGCGTCCAATAATGCTTACGTTTGCAGCAGGTATATTCGGCGTGTTTGGACTTGAAATATACCGCAAGTAATAATCTGAACCGGCTCTGGCACCTGCATAAAATTGTTCTAACTGCATTTTTTGCGCTTTCTGTAAATTTTTCTGTGGGCTTGGTGTTTTTTTATTTTCTACATCAGGCCGTTGAGCGATAAGTTGAGCAAGTTGCCCAAGTTCTTCGAGTGATAAGAGGCTGCGTTGCCCGGCAATAAACGAGTCAACATCCAGTGGCGAACTGATTGCTTGCTTGAAAAAGGCAACGGCATCTAACGGCACTTGTTGTGTTTTTTCGCCCGAAAGCGCAATGGTCACAAGCCCGCCTGTCACCAATACAACTGCACTGATAGCCACAGTGAATTTAAGTTTTATCCAAGTCATCATTTTCATAGTTCCTTTCACGAGGATTAAAATTGAACCGCTGGCCGCCGCGCCTTTCGCAATCGCCACGGCGGTCACGGATTTTGCCAGCGCCACCGGCGCGGCTTGGACGGAATTGGCGGAAATCGCCCCGGCAATGATGGCCGTGGTCGAACTCACGCCGCGTTTCGTGAAAAATTTCCGTAGCTTTTCCAGCGCGCGCTTGACTCGCTTCTCCGCCGCGTCCTCACTCGCGCCAAGAGTCAACCCAACATCACGCAGATTTCTTCCTTCGTAATACCGGAGCAGAATCGCTTGGCGGTCTTTTTCACGCAGGCTGGCGACAGCGGCGTCCAGCAACGG
>CAYPTV010000749.1:0-1566 GCA_964413505.1 uncultured Bifidobacteriaceae bacterium
AATCGTCTTCAAGCCGCTGCCGCAGGACGACCCGAAGCAGCGCAAACCCGACATCACCAAGGCCCGAAAACTCCTGAAATGGGAACCGAAAGTGAAGCTCGCCGCCGGCCTGACCGACACCATCGTCTATTTTCGCGGAAAGACCTGATGGTTAAGTAATACTAAAGATTGAAATTTGAAAACCTATTGGATTGACACCGCCCTTTTTTCGCCCAGAATGCCCGGAAGTCCCGCCGGCGGAACGGCGGCAGAACAAACACAACCTTCAACATGAAGCTTTCATCCTTGCCCAGACAGGTGGCAAAGGGTTTGCCCTACCTGGGCAAGGAGGTCCGCGCCGTGATCTCCGACCGCAGCCCGCTGTTCATCGCGGTGCCCCGCACGGTTCACATCTGGCGCAGCGCGCCGTGCAACGCCCGCTGCATCATGTGCAATTTTGGCTACCTCAAGGGCGAGGAATACAAGGCCATTTCCCGTCTCGGTTTTCCCGACGAGCTGATGCCGCGCGCGCTGGATGAAATCCATGAACTGTGCGGACGCGGCACGCTCGTTTCCTACATGGGCGGCGAACCGACAACGAGCCGCCATCTGACCGAATGGATCGAGCAGGCCGGCCGGCTGGGCCTGGATTTCCGCTTCACGACGAACGGCTACATCATGAACGAGGAGATGGCACGGCGTTTCATCGCTGCCGGCCTCTTCAATATCGGCGTTTCACTCGAATCGCTCGACCCGGAAACAAACGAGGCCATCCGCCCGCATACCGATGGCACGGCCAAGACGCTCCGCTGCATTGACCTGCTGCTGAAGGAGCGCGACCGGCAGAAGAAACATCTGAGCATCAACGTCAAAACCGTCCTCACCGACATCAACATGGAGTCGTTCCTCAAAATCGCGGAACGATACGGGAAAATTGACGGCGTGATTTGCACGCCGCAAATGTTCGAGCCGATGGACGGAATGCCGCAGGCGACAAAGGATTTGCTTTACATCAAGGACATTGACCGGCTGCAGCGGCTGACGGATGAAATCCGCCGGCTGAAACGCGAAGGCTATGCCATTCACGCCACCGACCATGGATTGAACGAAATGGTCAAAATGTGCCGCGACGGCGCCGGGCAGGAATTTACGATGCACAATAAAAAACTCGAAATGGATCCGTCCGAACCGGAGTGCAACATCGGCACGGACAACCTGTGGATTCATGACGGCGAGGTCAAATTGTGCCCCTACCATCCGCCCATCGGCAACCTGGTGAACGACAAGACGACGCTGAAGGAGATGTGGAAAAGCGAATTGACGAAGAAAATCCGCGCCGGCACGCGCGCCTGCCGCCGGCTCTGCACCATTTCCTGCCTTCGCCGCACGCCGCTGACCCATAAAATTTCCACGTTCCTGAAGATTGCCTGAACCGCCGGTTCCGCTTGCCGCTTTTGGCGCGGTTGGTTTTGAATTCCCGACCGGAAAGGTGCACAATCAATCCGTGTCCGACATTGCCGCTTAATGATATTCCGCGCCCGACAATTTGAATTCCGCTTCCCGCGACCGGCGCTGGTCATGGGCATC
>CAYPTV010000750.1:0-1562 GCA_964413505.1 uncultured Bifidobacteriaceae bacterium
ATTTCAAACCCGGTTTTTTAATTTTTCAATCAGAGACTCCTCACGTCGTCTCCTATGGATTTTGGCACGGCGTTCGTCCCAACGGGCCAAGCGGAAATGAGCCCGGAGCGCGCCCGTCCCCGGGCGCAGCAACGTTGCCAATCAAGCCGTCCTCGGAACATCCAAGGCGCATCGCCGTCCGTTCCTTGCTGCGGCCGGGACGGCCACGCTCCGCCGTCAATTTCGTAGGAGACGAGGTGACGAGTCTCATTTCAAACCCGGTTTTTTAATTTTTCAATCAGAGACTCCTCACGTCGTCTCCTACGGATTTTGGCACGGCGTTCGTCCCAACGGGACAACCGGAAATTAGCCCGGCACACCGTGCCGGGGTTCAACGCCCAAAAAATATCCGTCCTGAAAGGACGGTGGAAATCCATCGTCCTTTCAGGACGAACAAACCTTGCGGGTGCATCACCAGCCACTTCGTGGCTGGCTAATCTCCATCCGTCGCTCTGCGACATCCCCACGGAGCTGAAAAATCATCCGTGCCCCCTTGAAAATCCGCGCGTGGAATTGGCATTGATATTTGGCCCATGCCTGTGTGTCATTCCAACCAAACACCCTCCTTAAACTCCATTTTTTGGCATTTTTCGGCTGGGGCAATTTCAAAAGTTCTGTAGCCGCCGCAAAAACCTGCGCAGCCGGACTGCGCACCAGCGTCCTGGAGTGCGGCAGCCCTCTGCCGCTCCTGTTTCATGAACCTGCGGCGGGAAAAGCGGCGGAGGGCCGCCGCACTCCAAAACTTCGCGGAAATTTCGGGCGGGCCTTCAAATCAGGCCACACTTTTGATTAAACCGCCCTAACTCACCTGTTTCCAGACTTTTACGCTATTTTTCCTGCTTTTCCAGCCTCGGAACTGGCTCTTTTTATACACGGTTCTAAGCAGAAGCGTGACGTTTCCATCTAGGTTCATGACGTTTCCATCTAGGTTCGTCATGTTTACATCTAGGTTCGTCATGTTTACATCTAGGTTCGTCATGTTTACATCTAGGTTCATAACGTTTCTGTCTAGGTTCGTGATGCTTCCAAGCTGGTCTGCGACGTTTCCATTCAGGTTCTTCACGGATATACACGGAACTGTGATGTTTCCAAGCAGAACCGCCACGATTCCAAGCTGGTCTGCGACGGTTCCAAGCAGATTCGTGACGGATCCAAGCAGATTCATGATGGACTTAAGCTGGTTTGCAATGAAAAAGGGCTGGATTCGGCCAAATCAGCTCATTTTTCCAATGGCAAAGGATGGCTGCAAAAGCTCAAGCGAAATAAAATTAAACTTTTTCAATGCTCAACCGATATGGAAACATGCAAGCACATGTTTCTCTCGAATTTGCCAAGTCGCCGGTCGCACAAGTGCCGAATTTCACGACCGGGGTTGTGAATGGCCTGACGAAAAATGCCACGGTCTTTGATGATCCTCCGGTGACGCCGGCGGCCCTGGATGCGGCCAATAAAGTATTGATCAGCGCCATTGCCGCCACCCTCAATGGCGGCACGGACCACACGGACGCGCGCGACAAGGCGGC
>CAYPTV010000751.1:0-1561 GCA_964413505.1 uncultured Bifidobacteriaceae bacterium
CTCCTGTGTAGCCGTCGTTTTCAACCCTCGTGGAAATGTCACGGCCATTTACAGCGACGGCTATTTCTGTGACGACTGGAAAAAATGAAATGTTGCAGATGAAACGCCACCTTCCATTCGCGCTGAAATCAATCCTGCTCATTTGCTTCGCTGTATTTTTGCTGGCCGGATGTAGCACGACGCCAAAAGAGGATTATGCCCAGATAGGAGAAGATGAAGTGCTAGATGAGAGAATCTGCCTGAATATATTGACCGCGATGGATTCAGGAGACATTGACAAAGCACGCAAATATGCAGAGCTGCCAATGTTGATTGATGCCGGGACTTTGCCGTATTATGCTACTAACAGTCATTTGAGATTTGGCCTGAACGAAGAGATGATTTTGAGGGCGCGACAGATTTTAGATTATATGGAACGGCATAAAGACGAATTGAAATCGAGGCCTAATCTAACGCGAGGGGCTGTCCTTGGATTGCAAAAGACTCTGAAAGACCCGGAAGACGTTCGGCGTTTGCGAGAGTTGTCGGATTATTTTGCAGCAGCAGATAAAAGATGAAACGCCACCTTCCATTCGCGCTCACCTTTGCAGCAATTATTTTCTGCGGCTGTGCGAGCGACCATTTCAAGGCCGGGCACGGTGATGCCGGTCAGTTTATTTTGCAGCAGGCGCTCGTTTGTGGCGCACATCCCGCCGCCACAAATGACCTTCCTTCGATTGATGGGCAATGGCGTTATGAAGTGGACATGGACGGAGCGGTCATCCAGTTGCCGCGCGATCAGTTTTCAGAGGTTCAACTATTTTTACGGCAGTCTTTTGGCTCGCCGGAGCAGGAGCCGGTTGATAGAAGCGATGGCGGGAAGATGGATTGGTATCAAGCAAGAAAAATTGGCATTGGAATTTTGTTTTATTGCGACCCCACAAACACAATTGTCGCCGTAGTGCGTCCACAGAAATCTACGCCAAGTAAATGAAACGCCACCTTCCATTCGCGCTCATAATTTTGTTTGTCGTTGCTGGCTGTATCACTCAAGAGCGCGCTAGGCACTTGCAATCGGACAATGACTTGCGGGCAAATTTGAGCCAGATTCAGGCTTGGATTCCAACGAACAGTTCGGTTGCAGACGTTGAACGCATTATGGAGCTGCACGGATTCGGTTGCTTGGTTCTCACAAATCTCCCAGATGGTTCTGGTTCTGTTTTATGCATCTGTGATTACTCCAATACTGAGCGGTCGGTTTGCCTTACTGTCACCAAAGTTATTCCGGTAATCGCTTACGAGGAAACTTTTACACCGGTAGTTGTGCGGCCTAAATGAAACGCCACCTTCCATTCGCGCTTATCATTTTGGTTCTTGCCGTTTGCGGGTGCGCAAGTTCGCGGCAGCAGTTGACGCTTGCTCACGACGTTGAAGTGCCCAAAGATTTTCGGGCAGGAAGTTTCTCAAAAGACCATCCTTTTTACATGGAGGGCGACAGCACTGTGGAGCGCTATGTTATGGCTTACGAACATGGTTGGGCAGAATGTGTGCAGCGTTTTGCCAAGAATATAAATTTTGACGA
>CAYPTV010000752.1:0-1559 GCA_964413505.1 uncultured Bifidobacteriaceae bacterium
GCCTTGAAACCGACGCCCTGGATTTCCAGCTTCTTCACGAAACCTTCAGCCACACCCTTGACCATGTTGTGAACGAGCGCGCGGCTCAAGCCGTGCAACGCCTTTGCCTGCGCGTCTTCGCCGTCGCGGCTGACGACAATGTTGCCGCCCTCGACCTTGAGGCTCGTGCGTTTCGGCAGTTCCCAGCCGAGCTTGCCTTTGGGGCCTTCGACGGAAACTTTCTGGCCTTTGACCTCCACTTTGACCTTCGGAGGAATGGCAATCGGTTGTTTTCCAATACGCGACATGAGTTCGTTAAATTGTTAAATTGTTAAATCGTCACCAGATGTAGCAGAGCAGTTCTCCGCCCAGGTTTTTCTTTTTCGCCTGCGTGCCGGTCATCACGCCTTCGGGCGTGGACACGATTGAAATGCCCAGTCCGCCGAGCACGCGGGGAATTTCGGTCGAACCGACATACTTGCGCAAACCGGGCTTGCTCACGCGCTTCAGCCCTTCGATGACATTTTTCTTGCCCTGATATTTGAGCTGGATTTTCAGCTTCTTGATCGTCTTGCCGTCAACGGACACTTCCGCGACGTAGCCCTCTTTTTTCAAGATGTTCGCAAGGCTTTCCTTCATCCGCGAGTGCGGCAATTCCACCGCCGGCAGCAGAGCACGGCTCGCGTTGCGGATTCGGGTCAACATGTCAGAAATCGGATCGCTCATATTTTATTCATTCTCGTCCTCGTCCTCGCCCTCGATTTATGAGGAAGACGATGAGGATGATTCATTTTCACCAACTGGCCTTCGTGACGCCTGGAATCAAACCGTTCAACGCCGCCTCGCGGAACGTCAAACGCGAACAGCCGAACTTGCGCAGATAACCGCGGCGGCGTCCGCTGAACGAGCAGCGGTTCACGATGCGCGTCGGGCTGGCGTCGCGCGGCAGCTTCGCGAGGCCGGCGTAATCGCGCTTCGCCTTCATTTCAGCGCGGATCGCGGCGAATTTCTTCACCGTTTCCGTCTTGCGCTTGTTGCGCTCTTTCCATGCTTTCTTGGCCATATTTTTTAATCGTTCTCGTCCTCGTCCTCATCCTTCATCCTCGATTTATGACAATGAGGAAGACGATGAGGGCGATAAAATTTCACTTTTCCGCAAACGGAAAACCCATCAGCTTCAGCAAATCCAGCGCCTCTTCATTCGTCGGCGCGCTCGTCACAATCGTGATGTCCATGCCCTGCTGGCGCTTGATCTTGTCCAGTTCAATCTCGGGAAAAATCGTCTGGTCGCCTATGCCGAAGGTGTAATTTCCGCGGCCGTCAAATTTGCGCGGAGACAAACCCCGGAAATCGCGGATGCGCGGCAGCGCCGTCGCCACCAGCCGGTCGAAAAACTCATACATCGCATCCTTGCGCAACGTCACGCGGCAGCCGATGGGCATTCCCTCACGCAGCTTGAATTGGGCGATGCTGTGGCGCGACTTGCTGATGGCCGGCTTGCGGCCCGTGATCAGGGACAAATCCTTCGCCGCATCCTCTACCGCGCCCTTTTCCAGCGACGCGCTCACGCCCATGTTCAC
>CAYPTV010000753.1:0-1554 GCA_964413505.1 uncultured Bifidobacteriaceae bacterium
GTGCAAAGGTCGGACAGAATGGTCCGATGATCGGGCAGAATTGCGCGATGACCGGGCACCGCGCTGTATTGCGCCAAGCGCACTTGCCGAAGAGCTTTCATCAAAACTGTGGTTTCCATAATCGTTGACCGGACCAACAAAAATGGATTTTAGAGACATGGCGCTGGCGCGCGAGACCTCGTTTTCTACTCTTTGTAGAATGGCGCGGCGGGCGCGTCAGCCGCGCGGGGATTTTTTTGAGGGGCAGCCGTCGTTGTGGCATTGGCCGGCGAAGGCGCACAGCAGTTGGCACAGCACTGGCCGGTGTATCCGGCGAGCAGTTCAAAATTCTTGCCGGTGGGAAACCGCTCGCCGCGTTCCCATTTGCTGATGGTGGCCACGGAGAAGCCCAGTTCGGTGGCGATTTGTTTCAGCGGAATTCCTTTCTTGCGCCGCCATTCCCTGAAGCTGTCGGCAAAGCACCTGCGAATATTGCATTTGAATCCCTGTCCCCGAGGCATGGCGGGATTTCATCACAAAGCGCCGCCGGACGAAAGAAGGAACTGTGATTGATGCACAAGGAATCAGTCGCCGCTGCGGCCAGTCCCTGCAACAACGCCGCCACCAGCGCCGCCGCTGCCGCCGGAAAAATCCATTGCTGCCAGTCGCCCGCATTGATCTGCCAGCGCGGGTAGATGAACATGAGGTTCGCAGGCCAGAATAATTTGCCCGCGTAGAACCACAGCGCGTGTCCGGCGATCAGCAGCCGGTCGGAAAAACTGAAAGCCCATTCCGGCCCCTGCGCGCCCACCTGGGTGCGCTCCAGCCACGCGGTCAACAAACCCATCGCGATTCCCGCCACGAAGAATGGCAGCAGCGGCCAGACGTCGCGCATATCTATCCTTCCACGCTTCCACCAGATCACCAGCAGCAGCGCCGCCGGCAGCGAGCAGGTCACCGTCTTGCTCAACAGCGCCGCCATGAACAGGGCGAATGCAAAAAAATACCAGCGCCACCTTTGCCGGATTTTTGTTCCGCCAGCCGCCGATGGTTCGTCCCACCGCCAGTAGGCCAGCGCCGCCGCAAAATAAAAAACCGCCGACAGGACATTTTTCCGCTCCGTCACCCACGCGACGGATTCCACCGCCACCGGATGCAGCGCAAAGATGCCCGCCGCGAGCCACGCGCACGGCAGTTGCAGCCGCGCCAGCACGCGCCACAGCAAGATTGCGGCGAGCGTATGCAGCAGCACGTTGATGACATGGTAGCCCGGCGGGCTCAATCCCCAGAGATGATACTCCAGCCAGAACGACGTGAAGACGAGCGGATAATACTGCGGCGTGGCGTTGAAATCGCACCAGATCCGCCGCAGGCCGGCCACAGAGTGTAGCGTCAGATTGCCGGTGACATATTCGTCGTCGTCCATGATGAATCCGGCGTGCCACACCCGCTGGTAGGCCAGAATCGTCATCAGCACCAGGAATGCCCCCGGCAACCACGCCGGATAACGCGACCGCGCCGCGACGGGAACAGCCGCTTTTTTTGGTGCGGGACGGGAGGTTTTCTTGGCCATGA
>CAYPTV010000754.1:0-1543 GCA_964413505.1 uncultured Bifidobacteriaceae bacterium
GATGTCAATCATGCCGTTGCAGAAACCCCACATCAGGAACAGCGAGGTGACCAGCGCAAAGGTGTAGAAGAGGTTTTGGCCGTCAGCAGTGCGGAACAGACCGCCGCCCTTGGCGCCGGAATTGGAGGTTGGAACAGGTGTGATCATGATTTGATTTTGATTTGATTGGTTGGATTTGCTGCCCCGAAATGTTTAGGCGCTTTCAAGAATAATGTTCGCGTATTGAGTCGTGTCGCCCGTGCGGATCAATCCGATCGCGCTCGGCACCCGTTTTTTGAATGTGATGTGCGGCTCGTGCGACAGCTCGACGCCCGACAGCGCCGCACGGAACGCCGCACGGGTGCCTTCCGGGTTGTTTTTCAAAAACTCCCGTGCCATCCACGCCTTGCCGATCTGAAAATTGGGACGGATGGCCCGCAGCACCGCCAAAACGGTCGGCACATCGTCAACCAACGAAATGTCCACGGTCTCGATCATCGGCCAGAACGGAAAACCACGGTCTGCAATGACCAGGGTGTTTGTGTGGCGGACCCGGCTCAACAGGAAATTAATCGCGGGATTTAAGATTCCAGATTTAATCATGGCATTGTTCAAAAATTCGCGCAGGCCGTATCTCTACGCTTAAGCCAGCCTATCGCGGGGGTTCATTTGAGCACAGGATACTCAATGCCGGATTTTTGGCAATACCCCCGTTTGCATCTGACCGGCCGGGCGTCGGCAAATCGTCCGGCCCGATTAAATGTGAATCAACTGCGACCATTCCGCAGTAAAACAAAGATAAAAAAAACAGTTGAATGATTTCAGCGGCAATTGTGACGGAACTGTGCGCCGGTCTTCTGGCGCAAAATTTCCGCGCTCAGACACCATCCGATCCACCGGACAACGCCCCGACAACGGAGGCCGCCGCAATAATCCGTTGCTCGTCAAGACACGCGCCGCCGGAAAATTTCCGCGCGGCGTTTTTTCTTTTGCAATTTCGTTGCGGCTGGCAAAGTTCCGGCGTGGGAATTTCCCTGCGGCAATTCGAGCAAATGAAGCAGCGCGTCGGCGGCAAGTCGCCGCGTGCCGTTGCCGTGCCCATCACCCGGCACCCGGCACCCGGCGCCTCGAACCAGATTATTCTCGGCGTTGACCCCTCGCTGCGCGGCACCGGCTTCGGCGTCATCCAGATTTTCAATCCACATCCAAAAACTTTGGCGCACGGAACCATTTCCTGCCCGAAAAATTGGGAACGTTCGCGCTGCCTGGCAAAGATTTCAAAGACGTTGCACGAAGAAATCGAAAAGCATCGCCCGACCGTCTGCGTGATCGAAGGGCTTTTCTTCGCCCAAAACTTGCAGACCGCGCTCATCATGGGCGAGGCCCGCGGCGCGGCGATGGCGGCCATTGCCGAAAGCGGAATTGAAATTTACGAAATCGCGCCGCGCAAGGTGAAGCAGGCGATTGTCGGCTACGGCGCGGCGCAAAAATCCGCCGTCGCCAAAATGGTCCAGCGGCTTTTGAACCTGCCCAAACCGCCCGCGCCCGACGCGGCGGACGCGCT
>CAYPTV010000755.1:0-1542 GCA_964413505.1 uncultured Bifidobacteriaceae bacterium
CAGTACATACAATACGCACACATACACATGCACCCGTGCGGAGACCAGTGGGTATACAGCAGCCTAAAGACGGGTCTATTCTAGAGGTCGTTGCCTGGCGCTTATCCACTGATCTCCAAACGACCGGTCTTGCAATGGAAAATTTACATTAAACACCGGTATATAAATTGTCAAAGTAATAATAATAATAATAATAATAATAACATACATTTAGGTTTAGTGTCCACTTACACAATAGTCCAGCAGACATTACATTGTTAAGGTATACATCATTAATATGCAGTAGCGAAAAAATATGTTTTAAGTTGTCGCTTAAAACTAGCAGTGTTATTGATAGCATGTAGATAGTCTGGTAGGGAGTTCCAGGCGGCAGGACCAGAGTAGCTGAAAGCGCGCTCACCGAATTTAGTTCGAATCTTCGGCTGCTGGAATGTTCGACCATTAGCTGATCTAAGTCCAGCTCTCGTAGCACAATCAGCTGTAAGCGACACCAGTTCCTTCATGTAGTCAGGGGACTGCTTGGTTAGTATCAGATGCATGATAAGACAAAGTTTGTATTTAATTCGACAGTTGATTGGTAACCAATGGAGCTGTTTCATCGCCGGTGTGATGTGGTCATATTGTTTGATGCCGGTGATGAGACGTGCAGCTGCATTCTGGGCGCGCTGTAGAGGTTGAGTCGTTGTTTGTGGCAGGCCCGCAAGTGCAGCATTGCAATAGTCGAATCGACTTATGATAAATGCCGACACCAGTCTCTGAGTAATCTCTGAACCGACAGAGCGTCTGATCTGGCGAAGTCGTCGGATGTGGAAAAGCAGCTGCTTGCAATGCGATTTACGTGCTGTTTCATTGTCAATTCGGCGTCAAGGTAGACACCAAGATCTCGAACGACAGCCGTGGGCATGATGACATCATCACCAACAGACAGACTGAAGTCAACTGTCGACATCTTGAGGAGACTGGCGCGACTACCGAACCAAACTAGTTCCGTCTTAGTGGGTTGTAGCTGCAGTCGACGGCGAGCACACCAGTCACGTGCATCAGTAATGCAACTGCATAGACGCTGGCGAGCACTGTTAATGTTTGAGATCGTCGTTGCTGTGTAGACTTGCTTGTCATCAGCAAATAGGTGATGACAAACACTGTTACGACGAAAGATTTCAACCACATCATCAGTATACGCAATAAACTCGAGCGGTCCTAGTACGGAGCCTTGTGGCACACTGCAGGCGACCTGGCAAGGTGCGGACTGGATGTCATTTACACTAACCAATTGAGTTCTGTTAGTCAGGTAAGAATTGAACCACGTCAATGAAATATCTGTGACTCCGAAGCGCTGTTGCAATACATCAATTAGTGTTTTATGGTCAACGGTGTCAAACGCCGCACTTAGATCTAACAGGACCATCGCAACAACATCGCCATCATCAATCGCACGGATGATGTCATTCATTACACTGACAACAGCAGATTCAGTACTGTGATGTCGTCGATAGGCAGATTGTCTTACCGGAAACAATTTGTTGTATTCGGCGTGAGCTG
>CAYPTV010000756.1:0-1541 GCA_964413505.1 uncultured Bifidobacteriaceae bacterium
TGAAGTGTATTCAAACAAGTATCAATGTGTGGAAGAGGGTAAGTATCTTGATATGTGACTGCGTTTAAGTTGCGATAGTCCACACATAGACGAAGTGAACCATCTTTCTTTTTAGCTAACACAACATTAGAGGCCCAAGGCGAAGCTGCTGGCTCAATAATGCCACTTTGACGCATTTCTTCCACTTGCTGGTCAATTATTTCTAAGTGAGTGATAGGGTGACGTCTTAACGGTTGTCTAATCGGTCTGTGATCACCTGTATCAATGCCATGTTCAACAAGGTGAGTTCTTCCTATGTCATATTCACCCTGAGAAAACACATCTTCATAAGACCTAATCAAAGCTGTAGCACTTTGTCTCTGCTGATCAGAAAGTTCAGAGGGTAATGCATCAACTAACAACTGACTGGCTGGTTCGGATGACACATTATTGGTAGGTATATCAACCGAATCATCAGTATCTTCCAAAGTACAAACTGGACTTAGAACACCAAGGTAAGTATCTTTTCTTATCATTCTGGGTTCAGAAGTTGTGTTTATCACTCGTACAGCAATGTCATGGTGAGCTGACGGTAACAAAGTTCTACCAACATAAACACCTTTCTGTATGGACTTAGGTTCTGTAGCAAATGTATCTGAACATAGTCTTAGAGAATTTATTGTCGACCGCACAGGCAAATCTACTTGTTGCTTTGCAGGTACAACAACATTACTTGTCACAAAAACACGCCGGCACTTTGGCGGTCCTTGTCTTGCAAAAGGTCTATGTGACTTACCACGAATGGAAATCTGGTTAGAACCAAAGTTCCAGACGCACTCATTGTCTGTAAGAAAGTCATAGCCTAGCATTATCTCATCAACATCATGACTTATGAGAGCAAGTACATGAATGTGATCATTTCCAATACGTACTCCAACTTTAGCTTCACCTGCTAACTCAAGTTTTGTGCCATTAGCTGCTCGAACAATTTTGTCAGTTGCTCGAATAGCGTAACCACAACGTTTGATTAACTGTAACGGCATCAAAGTCTGCTCACAACCAGAGTCTAACAAACATGTAACAGGTATTCCTTCTATGTTAGCATGAATATAGACATTACTGTCTTCACCTTTACCTGTTGAACCATAAGACTTTTTCTGTTGAGTGTTATCATGTCTTGGGTTAGAGTTAGACATGACAACTGGTGTTTGATTATTTTTAAACCACTGTGGACAGTTTCTTTTAAAGTGTGAAAAATCTCCACATATAAAACATCTCTGTTGCTGTGATGGACTTTGAACATTTACCGGTGTCTGGTAACTGTTTGGACTCAGAGTATTTCCCTGCAACAACGGACATTGAGGTTTAAAGTGAGACGGGTCTCCACAATTAAAACATGACTTTGGTCGAGCACTAACAGTTGGTTTACTGTTCTGCTGCCATTGCACAGGTTTTCCTGTAACCTGACTGTTTACTGGTAAAGACGTAACATTTACAAAAGGTTGAGACATAACGGACATAGGCTGGACATGAGTAACAGCTTGTGTATTTGCATGCTGTAC
>CAYPTV010000757.1:0-1541 GCA_964413505.1 uncultured Bifidobacteriaceae bacterium
CACATGTTGATGTAGCCGTGGACCGGGCAGGTGACGTAAATCTTCAAGACAATCTGGAAAAGAGGTTCCCTGATTTTTTTGGGAAATCCGGCCTATATTTTGAGTGCGGCGATGGTTGGTACGATATTTTATGGCACGTGTTTAAACAAATTGAAAAGACATTGGAAAGGGAATCTAAAGAGCTGATCCGACCCCGGTTTAGTGGACACCTGGAAAGGTTAGGTGTATAATAACCTTGGAGGTGTGCAATGGAACCGAAGAAAGCCGTTAAAGAAGGCCGCCGTAAGTACACGAGAGAATTTATTATAGACGCTGTTAGGCTCAGTCAGGAGCCCGGAAAAACTGTTGTTGATACAGCAAAGTCTTTAGGGATCCACGAAAATATGTTATATACATGGCGTCGGCTTTACGCCGCGGACGCCGAGAACGCATTCCCCGGCAAAGGGCATATGAAGCCCAAGGACGAAGAGATATTCCGTCTGCGCCGGGAGCTGGAACGAACGACGCGTGAACGAGACATCTTAAAAAAAGCAGTGGGCATTTTCTCAAAAACACCTCTCTGATCTACGCTTTTATAGACAGCGAACGCTCCAACTTTGAGGTGGAGGAAATGTGCCGGGCATTATCAGTTTCAAGGAGCGGTTATTACCGTTGGCGTCGCATGGGGCCGAGTCCGCGTGTTCGCGCCAATGAGCAGTTGCTTATAGAGATCAAGCGAGTTCATAAAGAGAGCCATGAGACATACGGCAGTGTTCGTGTTACAGACGAGCTGCATGATCAAAAGATCGGTTGCGGCAAGAACCGCGTAGCCAGGCTGATGAGCGATAACGGCATCCGTGCGAAAGCAGCACGTAAGTTCAAAGTGACTACCGATTCAAAGCATTCGAGGCCGGTGCATGAGAATCTGCTGAAACAGAACTTTGTGG
This sequence comes from uncultured Bifidobacteriaceae bacterium, assembly GCA_964413505.1. Taxonomy (GTDB): domain Bacteria; phylum Verrucomicrobiota; class Verrucomicrobiia; order Limisphaerales; family UBA11358; genus UBA11358. Next base: position 927 of record CAYPTV010000757.1, read on the forward strand.
CAGCAGGGCCTGACGAACGGTATGTGGGCGACATCACATACATCTGGACGATGGAAGGCTGGTTGTACCTGTCAATCGTTCTTGACCTGTATTCCCGGATGATTGTTGGGTGGTCAATGAGCGAACGGATGCATGACAGTCTGGTCACAGATGCCATTGATATGGCCTATAGACGCCGCAACCCTGCAATTGGCGCGTTATTTCATTCAGATCGGGGTTCGCAGTACGCGAGCGCCGACGTTCATTCAAAACTAGCTGTATACGGTTTTGTCGGCAGCATGAGCCGCAAGGGCAACTGCTACGACAACGCCTGCGCAGAATCATTCTTTCACACGCTCAAGACCGAGTTGGTAAACCATGAGCGATATTACACGCGACAGGAGGCGCAGAGCAGTATCTTTAATTACATTGAGGTCTTCTACAACCGGGTCAGAAAACATTCGACACTAGGCTACAAAAGCCCGGAACAGTTCGAAAACCTCATGCTGCAACAGAAGATACCAGCCTAACTGCGTGTCCACTTTTTCGGGGAAAGATCAATGCCTTAGAAAAGACAATGCAGAATAGCGATTTAATTAGCTCACAAGATAAAGAATTAATTCGTTCATGGTGATA
>CAYPTV010000758.1:0-1539 GCA_964413505.1 uncultured Bifidobacteriaceae bacterium
GGTTGCTCAACGCCTGCTGGATCGCATCGGGCAGGTTCACTTCAAACGGCGCGTCGTCGAGCGTGTCGCTCAAATTCAGCGGAACATCCTCCCAGATTTCGCGCGGCAGGTTATAGCCGAGCAGGTTCGACAAATTATTTTTTGCGACGCGGTAATTGTTCTTCGCTTGGATCAAATTCGGGCGCTCGTTGGCGACGGCCACTTCCGCGCGCAGCACATTGAATTTCGGCACCGTGCCCGCGTCGAGCCGGTGCTGCTGGTCTTCCAGTTCCTTTTGCAGCAGATTCACCGACGCCTCATGCACGGTGATCTGCTGCGCGGCGAGCAGCGTGTCGTAATACGCCAGCCGCACGCCCAGCAACGTGTCGGCGACGGCGGTTTGATATTGCGCCAGCGCCTGCTGCCGGGTCGCGCCCGCCGCCTTCAGCGCCGCGACCATTTTTCCGCCCGAGTAAATGGATTGAACAATCTGGACGCCCGCGTTCCAGTTTTGATTGGGAACCATCGTGCCTGGAAAATTTTCAATCGCGCTCGGATCGGTGTATTTGTATTGCCCGCTTGCGGTCAATTGCGGCAGCGCGACCGCGCGCGTCTGCACCACCACGCCTTGCGACGCTTCAAGGTCGTTTTTGGCCTTTAGAATCGAGGCGTTTTGCTGGAGTGCCAGGTTCAGGCTTTGCAGCAGCGAGAGCGGCTGCGAAATCCACGCGGGCGAATTGGTCTCCGCATTTTGCGCGACAGTTTTCAGGTTCGCGGCGGAGCAAAAAACCGCCAGCGAAAAAATAATTTTGATTTTTTTCATGGAATAAATTCTTTCAATGCTTTGCCGCCGGCCAATGTTTCATCGCCGCCAGCGAAAATTTTGTGATGTGTTCGGCCAGATGCGCGATGCTCGCGGCGTCCTGCGGCAGCTTGTTCGGAAAAAGCCGCGTCACGACCGGGCTGCAGTGCTTGTAAAATGTGCACTGGCTCACGATGCTGAAGCCGCACAGCCGCACGCGCTCGTCGTTCAGCGGGCAGTGCAGGATTTCCGCGACGATTTTCCAAAGCTGGGCGACCATCGGGCGCATCCGTTCCTCGACGAGCGAATCCAGCGCGGCCGTCGGCTCGATCATTTCGCGCGAAATCAATTTGCCGTGCCACGAAGTCGGCCCCTTGTCGAAAATCCGCAGCAGCAGCGAGTGGATGAACGCGCGCAATTTTTTCTCCGGCGGCGCGTCGTCCGGCACGTCCAGCATCGGCGGATATTTGGCCAGCGCCATGCCATGCGCGTAACGCAGCACCTCGAGGTAAAGCGCCTCCTTGTCGCCGAAATGATAGCTAATTGCGGCCACATTGGCGCCCGCTCGGCGGCAGATCGCCCGCACCGTCGCGTCGCGGAAGCCGGCTTCCGCAAACACCTCGCCCGCCGCCTCCAAAAGGTGGCGGCGTGTCTCGTCGTGGCTCGCGGATTTCAATTCAACCGGCTTTGCTTTCATGCTTCAAACACATAATTCAAACAAGTGTTTGACAAGTCAACAAAAATCTTGTTCAGTGTCG
>CAYPTV010000759.1:0-1537 GCA_964413505.1 uncultured Bifidobacteriaceae bacterium
TAGTGGATGCAGTGATCGGAGAAACTGAGGCCAGTTGGAGGAGAGCGGAGTGATGGGTATATACACTGTGTCCCAAAAAAAAATGTGCTGCCGCAGATTTGCCGTAATTTTGTCAAATCTTAACCGATTTTCAAAATTCTTCTACCGCTGGAAAGAGAACTCTACGCTGAACAAAATTCATATAATTTTTCCCACCACACCTTGAATCTTGTTGCCGCACTACCTTGTGAAACTTGAAAATTGAAATTTGTCGAAAATTACAAAGAAAACCAAACAAAATATTTCACATGCATTGGATATTTTGGCGCACATAATTTTGGCGTGCATTTAACTTAGGTTTATTTACTTATTGCTTCATTGTATGGTATTCCTCGGTCATCAGTGTCACACATCATCCTTGCAGTCCTTGATCTAAAGTGCCTGAGGAAGCGACGCACGCAAGCGGTGCGCATAAGAGTTGACCAAATCAAACCGGGCTATTTGACTGCAACGTGCCAACGAGCTACTGAAAATTTACACGGACGACGAAGTGGACTTCATCTTGTTTATCGACAAGACGTATTTTATGGTGGCGACTCCAACAAATCTGCGCAAATGACCGTTTGTAGGCTATGCGTTCCGACAACAGCAAACAGAAGCAGGTCGCGGCTCAACGTCTGCTGCGTTGGCTCAGTTCGTGTGAACACCACTCAATCGGTCGTTGATTGTCGGTCAATGTCTTAGGTTCACGGATATCATTTTCGTTGATCCGAAGGTTAAAAATCGATGGCTCTTACTATCGTGGCATGCCACTGCCATAGCATCTGCTACCAATGATGCGTGACGTGTGGAAGCGTTCATCATCTTCCAGCTAAACAACGCTCCTGCATAGTGCACACCGAGCATGCGCGACACTGTCCGACTTATGGATAATGCATCGCCGGCATTCATTCCGTCGAATATGTGGCCATCTTACAGCCCCGACCTCAACCCGAAAGACTAAAGGAAATTAGGCACAATCCAGCAGCATGTCTACCAGTCGAGCGTTCACAACGTCGACGAACGGAAGCAGCGCATGCTAGACACCGCACGGAGGTGAACATTATTGGCATCACAATTAGCATGGTGGCATGGGTGTTTTAAAGCGTGTGTGTAGGTCAAGGCAGACATTTCGAACAACAGCTATGACAATATCAATAATCCATTCAACCATCAATAAACAATGGCTCAGTTTGTGTGAAAAATGCTACGATTTTTGTTGTATTTGTTAAAAAATCGCTAAATTTCAATTTTTACGTTTCACAAGGTAGTGCGGCAACAAGATTCAAGGTGTGGTGGGCATATAATATGAATTTTGTTCAGCGTAGAGTTCCCTTTCCGGCGGTGAAAGAATTTTGAAAATCGGTTAAGATTTGACAAAGATACCGCCAATCTGCGGCAGCACATTTTTTTGGGACACAGTGTAGAATTGGAGATAAACAAATTTCCATTTTAACGGCGCCATCTTTGATTTCCCACTTCCGGTTACACTGAGCAGTATCCGCAATAGTGCCTTTTA
>CAYPTV010000760.1:0-1536 GCA_964413505.1 uncultured Bifidobacteriaceae bacterium
CGCTGGCGGGCGGACGGCCCTTGTCCAGTTCGTAGGCGCGTGCGGCGAGGTCAAGCATCAGCCGTCGCGTCCTTTGCTCCTGCGCGTCGAGTTTTCGTCTGGTTGCTGCAATCGCTGGCAACGAGGATTTGCGGTCCTCCAACCGCATCAGTTCGTAGCGCCATCCACGGAATGTCCCATGCGACCAGGCGTTCTCCTGTTGCATCACCTCGTTCCACGTTTGTCTTTGAGAATCCAAGGCTTCCAACGTGGCAGCGGTTTCGCGGCAGGAGGTGGCGTCGAGATGAGGAAGGAGCGTTTGCAGATGACTCGTTCCGATGGCTTCGATGGCGATGCCGACCAGATCATCTATCATGACCCCACCCCGCGCCGTATCATTGCCAAAATGAACCGTATCCAAATCAGATCTGGCGGCGTCACCGGGGCGATTCTCCATTTCCGCCAGCATGCCTTCTGCGACAAATGCCCGAGCCAGTCGTTTGAGTCCCGCCAAATCTCCGAGGTGGTTGCTGATGAAAGATTCCGAGTATTGAACTGGCACCCGGCATTGATTGCTTAAACCCGCGCGTGCCAGCGATAAGGCGGCCACATTTAGGGCAACGGCTTTCTTTAGTTGCTCCTGATCCATCTTGTCATAGTCGCCGGCCTCATCTGGCAGCATTTGCCCCGCCCTCACCAAATCATCATAGCCGTTCAGATTCGGCAGGGGCGCGACCGGCGGCAACGGTTCCGCCATGAAAATCAGGAAGCCGAAAAACAGGACGAACGGAAACGCCAGAATGGATAGCGCGAGGAGCCAGTTGCGGTTTTTCTTCGTCATATCACACCGGCAGCTTGGCAAAAAATTCCGGCGCGTCAACCATTCTAATGTTGACAAAGCACGCCCGAGTTTTCGAACGCTGATCCATTTTTCCGTCAGGGAGCCGGGGTTGCGACGGATGATTCACTCGAACCGCAGCACGTTGATCACGCGGTGGCCGGAGTTCCAAAGGTCGTCGAGCAGCGGGTCCACATCGTGGCCGGCGATGCGGACGACGCACACCGGCAGATTGTCCTGCTGCGATGAAATCAGACTCAAAATGCGGAGATTTCGCCGGGCGGCTTCGCGGCTGATAAAACTGAAAACATCCTCGCCACCGGAAATGTCAAAGGTGATCCGCGCGCCGCGCTCCGGCGGTTCAAAGAAACTGACAAAGGCGCGGAAGATGTCCGATTCAGTGATCAGCCCGACGAGTTTTTTGTCGCGCAAGACCGGGAGAGCGCCGATTTTGTTCTCCGTCATCAGCCGCGCGGCGGCCTCAATGGGCATGTCCGGCGTGGTCGTTTGCAGCCGGCGGGCCATGATTTGCGACGCATGAACCGGCATTGACCGCGCATCCGGCGCGACGACGGCGAACGGGTTCACGTCCGGAGGAAATGCGTGCAAAATATCCTTGGCGGAAACGATGCCCAGCAGGTGCGCGCCCTGCGAATGCGCTTCCACCACCGGCAGCCGGCGGATGCGCTTTTGCGACATCAACGCCGCCGCCTCGGTGA
>CAYPTV010000761.1:0-1526 GCA_964413505.1 uncultured Bifidobacteriaceae bacterium
CGGGCTGATGTTCGGTCTCATCTACTTCTCTTCGGTGCTGGCGCGAGGTCATGGCGTGCAGCTTGCCATTGGCGCTGTGCTGACGTTTGAATTCTTTGAGACGGTGGTCCAGCACTACTGGCCGCAGATCATCCTGCCGAATTTTACGCTGACCGAGTTCTCCTTCACCCGTTCTCCTACGATGCCCGCGGGCTTTGCCGACCACCTCGGCCTTTCCATCGCGCTTCGTGCAGCCCTGGCGCTGGCCTTCCCCGTCGCAGCGCAGTTGCTGCTACAGCAGCGGGACATCGACTAGATGGACGATTCGCCGGGCACTCCACCAGCTCAGCCGCTTCGGCTGGACTATATGGGGTTGAACCAAAATGCTACCAACAATCCGACCAGTGGGCGTGGGCTGGCCACGCTGTGACCCGCGCCACATATGACTTAGACTTTGCTGCTCTTGTGGACTCATGGAGCAGTTCGCGATTGTGAAACAGTCGTTTCTCGACATTCCTGGATTCACAGACAAAGGACGGAGTGCCCAGCGGTTGACCGTCCTCCCGCCATGTGGTCCAACTGGCTTCGGAGACCCCGCAGCGAGTAGCTATCGTTGTAAACGGGATTGGTGCGGGGCAGAGATTCACGCGCTTATGCGAACAGGACTACCACGCATCGCATCATAAGGCGGGTGGCAGCAATGTAAACGTCGCGGGGGGATACGGCCACACTATCGGCACATAAATGATCGATGACCTCCCCGGAACTGTCGACGAGGTGCACCAACGAAAACACCAGCGGGCTGCTGCGACAATACTTTCCCAAGAAAACCGACTTGTCCGGCTACTCTCAATCCGACCTCGACAAGGTAGCGCTGCGCCTCAATCAACGTCCAAGAAAAACCTTGGGCTTTAAAACTCCGGCCAGTAAACTCCAAGCAAGTGTTGCATCGACCAGTTGATCCGGCACGACTTTTCAGGCACGAGTCGTGTGCAGGACGGGCCGCGAATGTGTCCACCCCGAGATAAAGCCGTAGGAAGGCGCTAAGGTGACAGGCGTCACCGACCACCTCAATTCCTGCTGACAATAGTGTGTGCGCACGCTCTTTTGGAGATTGCGCTTAGCTGGTGGCAATGCCTGTTATTGTACCGGAGACGCTGGACCGAAGTGATCTGTCGTGAATAAAGCCGACTTGATTCAAATTTCGACAAGGGATTTCTTGCGCAGCGTAATGCGCATTTTGATGATTAAACTGGCGTCATCATCCTTGAGGTAACTTCTTGTGATATTCCGGCTCGTGCGGCACTTGTATGCATTTGCGTCATTCCTCGTCTTGATTCCATCGTGCGTTGCCGCTGGATTGCCGCCGGCGCCTCGGCCGTTTCCAATCGATTTCGAAGCCAATCGCGGCCAGGCGCCTTCACAATATCGGTACCTTTTTCACCGGGACGGACTCCAGGCCATGTTCTTGCGCAACGCCGTGGATTTCGCTCTCGCTGGTCCGGGCTATCGCGATAAGAGCATTCATCTGGCCTTCGTGGGAGCCA
>CAYPTV010000762.1:0-1524 GCA_964413505.1 uncultured Bifidobacteriaceae bacterium
CCATCCAGGCGCGGGCCTTGGGCGGCAGCACCGGCCAGAGCATCTGAGCACGCCGGTCAGCATGATGGCGACATAGTCCTTGCGCTGCTTGCGCAGGGCCACCATGTCCCTCACCCGGCCTTCGGCCACCCTCCCATCCGGATGGGACGGGGTGAGGGTAAAGCCGGAACGAGAAATCGTTCCGGTTTGTTTTTTTCTTCCGCGAAAGAAACATTGCCGGTGCGCGCCTTCGGCGATAAAATTATTCCATGCTGCAAACGGTGTCCGACCCAAAGCCAGCCACTGATTCTACGACCACGCGCGAACTGCAACTGTCCGCGTTTCGTTTCATGCTGCTCGCTCGGCTGCTGGACGACAAGTTTGCGGCGCTTTACCGCGCCGGAAAAATCCACGGGGGCGTCTTCCTCGCGCGCGGGCAGGAGGCCTTGAGCGCGTCCATCGGCGTTTCGCTGAAAAAAACGGACGTGTTCGCCCCGCTCATCCGCGACACCGCCGGTCGGCTGGCATTCGGGGAGCCTGTTCTGGACGCGGTGCGGACTTATCTTGGCTCGCCGCTCGGCCCGATGCGCGGGCGCGACGGCAACGTGCATCGCGGCAGGCCGCAGGAAGGTTATCTGCCGATGATTTCGCATCTCGGTGCGATGATTTCCGTCGTGAACGGGGTCTTGTTCGCGCGGCGGCTCAAGAAAATTTCCGGCACGGTCGGCGCGGCATGCATCGGCGACGGCGCGACTTCCACCGGCGCATTTCACGAGGCGCTCAACCAGGCCGCCGTCGAAAAACTGCCTCTCGTGCTGGTTGTGGCTAACAACCAATATGCCTACTCCACGCCGACGTCGTTCCAGTTCGCCTGTGAAAACCTGGCCGACAAGGCCGCCGGCTACGGCGTGGAATCCTATTCGATTGACGGCACGGATTTGTCCGTGTGCCTGAAAATGGTCGGCGACGCCGTTGCCAAGGCGAGAGCAGGGGACGGCCCGCAGCTCATCGTCGCAAAACTGCTCCGGCTCTGCGGCCACGGCGAACACGACGACGCGAGCTATTTGGATCCGCAATTGAAAAGCTCGCCGCTCGGACGCGATTGCCTGAAAGTCGCCGAGGAATTTCTGCTGCAAAATAAATTTGCCGATGCCGCACAAATCGCCGTCTGGCGCAGCGAAAGCATCCGTGAAATCGAAGAGGCGGTTGCCAAAGTCCAGCGCGAACCCGCGCCCAATCCGTTCGCGGAAAATTGGACCGCGATTTCGTCGGAACACTTGAGCGAGACCCACACGAACCATGAATGAAGAATTAAAAATGAAGAATGAAGAAACAAAGCAAGTGGGCTGTGCTATTTTTATTTTCGTTTCTTCATTCTTCATTCAACCTTTCCCCAATGAGCCTGACTTACATTGACGCCATCCGCGAAGCACAGGCTCATGCGCTGCGCGACGACCCGCGCGTTTTTATTTACGGGCAGGATGTCGGCGCGTTCGGCGGCGCGTTCAAGGCCACGAAAAATCTGGCGAAGGAATTTCCCGGCCG
>CAYPTV010000763.1:0-1523 GCA_964413505.1 uncultured Bifidobacteriaceae bacterium
CGCCGGAGCCAACCGCCGTTGGCGCTGGCCGTTCCGCTGTCGCGGTTCACGTCGTTCGTCGGCGGTGGCTCAGCTTTTTTCGTTAGGCATCGTTCGCGTTTATGAGCAAGAAGCGTTCAGATTGTTATTTGCCAGAAGAAGTGCTCGGATTATTGAGCACGCTTTTTCTAGTGCCAGCTATCGCAGTTTTAGCTGGCTTGCTTTTGCCATCCATCACGACTTTGCAGCGCGCAGATGTTAGCAGATTATTTTCGGTTGGTTTGGCAGCAGGAGTTTGCGGCGTCGTTCTGTTATTCTTTGCCAGGCTTCCGCTTTATCGGCAGCGGCGGTTTTTGGCGTTTGGGCCGCGAGAGCTAGACAGATTTCATCGTCGGCTTTACTGGCTGGCATACTTGGTTGTGCTTGTCAGCATCGGATTACTTGTCATTGTTTGGTTTAGAGTGAGATGACCACGATGTTTAGTTTCACAATTGAAGTGCGACAAAAACGGTTAATAGTAGACCTCGTTGGGAGTGAGGAATCCCAGGCGTAGTCTGGGGCGGTTGTTTAACTGTTCAGCAATGCCATGGCATTGCTGCTGGGTGATGCGGCTCAGGTTGGTTCCTTTGGGCAAGTATTGGCGGATGAGGCCATTGGTGTTCTCGTTGGTTCCCCGCTCCCACGCATGGTGCGGCGTCGCAAAGTAAACCTGTGTGCCAAGCCGGCTTTCCAGTTCCAGGTAGTTATGAAACTCGGTGCCGTTGTCCGCCGTGATGGTTTTTACCCGCTGGCGTTCATTCCAGAGCAATTCGACAGTCCGTTCCAGCGTCAGCTCCTTTGTCGCCCGTTGAATCTGCCCGATTCTTACCAGCCCGGTTTTCCGTTCCACCACCGTTACCAGACATGCCTTGCCCCGGCCATGCACCGTGTCAATCTCCCAATCCCCGATCCGGCCACGGCCCTCAACCACCGCCGGCCTTTGTCCTATCAGCTTTTTCCCGGCCAGCCGTCCCCGGCTGTCATACCGTCCATATCGTTTCCGCCGCCGCTTCCTGGCTCCGCGCAGGTGCGTCCACAATGTCCCGCCGCACCGCTTGTCCCGCCAAATCCAACGGTAGATGGTCTCGTGGCTCATCACCCGTTGCCCCTCGCGCTTTCTCCGCCCGACAATCTGCTGGGGGCTGAATCCATCCCGGATCATGACCTCGATGGGCGCAAACTCCCCCGGCCCATACCGCAGGTTCCGGCGGGAGCGCCGTTGCCGTCCGCTCGCCTTCTCCACCGAGTGGCTCGCCCGATACCGCCCATCATGCGCCGACTGATTCCGCTTCACCTCCCGATACAACGTGCTACGATGTCGCCCAAGATGATCCGCCAACTCCGACATCTGCATGCCCTGCCGCCGCAGCGCGGCAATTTCATACCGCTCCACGGTCCTTAATTGATGATATTTCATCCACCAAGATTGTCGCACTTGCCACTTGAAACCAAGATGCCTAACAAGTCGCCGGAGCCAACCGCCGTTGGCGCTGTCAGTTCCGCTG
>CAYPTV010000764.1:0-1517 GCA_964413505.1 uncultured Bifidobacteriaceae bacterium
ATTTGCCGGAAGTTTCGCTCGTCGCGATTCTCGACGCGGACAAGGAAGGTTTTCTCCGCAGCGAAACGAGTTTGATCCAGACCGCCGGCCGCGCCGCGCGCCATTTGAACGGCGAAGTGATCCTTTACGCCGACGTGATGACGCAAAGCATCCAGAAATTTCTCGCCGTCACCAAATACCGCCGCGAACGGCAGATCGCCTACAACGTCGCGCACAACATCACGCCGCGCAGCGTCGTCCGCGCCGTCGAGGAAAGCCTCGCGACCTACGAATCCGACCGCCGCGAGGCCGACGCCGTCCTGCGCGAAGGCAGCACGGACATTGACATCACCTCGACGATCCAGGAACTCGAGACCGAGATGCTCAAGGCCGCCGAGGATTTGAAATTTGAAAAAGCCGCGCTGCTCCGCGACCAGATCAAGGAGCTCAAGCACATGAGGGACGGCACGAAATCGGAAGCGAAGCCGGTGAGTTATCGGAAGTCAAAGCGGGCGAGGAAATAATTGCAGACGCGTTCGCAAAACCCCGCTTGCATGACAAATTAAAAGGAGTAAATTGCCGCCATGAGTGCGACACAAGTTTTGGAGCAAGTTGAAAAGCTTTCGTTTGAAGAGCAACGTGAAGTTTTCGAGCAACTCCGCGAAAAATTCGACGACGAACTCACGCCGGAACAAATCGCCGAACTTGACCGCCGCGCGGAAGACGCGCTGAAAAATCCCGGGCGTGGCAAGCCAGTCGAACAGGTGTTTGCTGAAATCGAAGAACGGCTCCTGGCCAGGAAATGACTTTTACGGTCATAGTCGAGGCTGACGCTGAACGGGACTGGCATGAAGCCGTGATGTTTTATGACGAACGCGAGCCGGGCGTCAGCCACCGATTGAATGTTGCGGTTCGCGCCATTCTCAATTCTCTCGCTCAACAGCCGGAAAGGTTTTCCCGCGCCACAAGTCGGACGCACAAAGCCAAAGTGCCGTCGCCGTGGCCTTACTCGGTTTATTTCGTCGTCAACAAAGAATATCACGAAGTCAAGGTGCTGGCCATCTGGCATGGCGCGCGGAATCCGGCCGAACTTCGCCGACGGTTGAAATAAATTCCCCGGCGCTGCTCCGCGACCAGATCAAGGAACTCAAACACATGCTCGACGGCACGAAATCCGAAGCGAAGCCGGTGAGCTATCGGAAATCAAAACGGGCGAGGAAATAGAAATGAAACCGCGAACCACGCCAAACACTCGAACACAAATTCAATTACTCCACCGTTAGCAATTCTCCGTGAAGACGTTCAATCACTTTTGAGTTCTTTAGTCTTCCACGATTCGATTAAACTTTTCCAATCTGTATTCGGATAAAGGGCAATCAGTTCTATTCCATGTGCAGAGGCAATCTTTGAATGGCGTCTAGCCACTTTTGCCGGGTGCTGGTCATCTGGTAGGCGCGTGATAGGATATAATATGCGACGCTGCTACCAAGCCTTTACATAAAACCAGCGATTCACCCGGAGGGTGAATGAAAAGAGCC
>CAYPTV010000765.1:0-1516 GCA_964413505.1 uncultured Bifidobacteriaceae bacterium
GACCAGTCCGCGCGTGTCGAGATATTTCGGATGGAGCGTCCACAATCGCATTTTAATTCGGTCGGCGGATGGTCACCTTGAACCGACCGACCGCAGATTACGCGGAGGCCCCGGATTGAACAACCCCGGAAAAGTTCGCGCGGTAATTTCACACGAATTGAGACCGTGCCGAAGTCAATCGAAACGCCGCCGGCACAATCAACGGCGGACTGACAGAAACCCCTTTTTGATGTAACCCACCGCCGCGAATTCCGTCTTTCTTTTGCAATGGCATATCCCGCAAAATCCACCCGGATGGTGCGAGTTAAGTCGCTGGTTTCATCCAGCAGCAATAATTACAGGCATTGCATGATAAAACTCGTTTCTGCCGGCCCGCTCGGTCTGCTTGCATTCGTTTTCATCACCCTGATCCTGGCTTTGCCGGCGCCGCGTGCCACTGCCGCTCCGGTTGTCATCAAACCCAAGACCAGTGCCGCCGTGACCGTCACCGACCATGGCGACTTCTGGACACTCGACAACGGCATCGTCAAGGCGACGATCGGCAAGAACAGCGGCGCCTTATGGTCGCTCGTTTATCACGGTGTCGAGACCATGGGCGGCGGCGGATATTGGGAGCAGACGCCGGAAGGCGCGCCCCAGTTGACCAACTCGGTCACGATTGACCCGGCATCCAACGGCGGCGCACGAGCGGAGGTTTCCGTCAAGGGCGTTACCGGCGGCAAGTTCATGCTCACGCCCGGCGCGCCCGGCGGAGGGACATATTGCGACATCGAGGTTCGCTACGCGATGGGCCGCGGCGACAGCGGCATCTATGCCTACGCGATTTTTTCCCATCCGACCAATTACGGCGCGATGGGCATTGGCGAAAGCCGCTACATCACCAAGCTCGATCACGCCTTTGATTGGATCTCCGTGGACGCCGACCGCAACATGCTCGAATGCACGCCGCAAGACTGGGGCAACGGAATCGTCATCCACGCCAAGGAGCAGCGCATCTTGAGCACCGGCAACTACAAAAATTCGGTCGAGCACAAATACAGCTATACCGCCGTGCAATACAAGGTTCCCGCATTCGGCTGGTCAAGCACCAAGGATCACATCGGCATCTGGTTCGTCAACCCGACCATCGAGTATTTGAGCGGCGGCGCGTCCAAGCAGGAATTGGTCTGCCATTTCGACGCCAACGACGACCCCGACCCGATCATCCTCGATTACTGGCGAGGCACGCATTTTGGCGGTGGCGCGCAATGCAGCATCGCCGCGGGCGAAAACTGGAGCAAGGTGATCGGCCCGATTTTTGTTTATGTCAACTCATTATCCAGCTTCAAGTCGCCCGGCAAAACTGATCTCGCGAAGCTGGCCGCCACGGCAGGCAACCCAACCGTTCCGGCCGCATGGAAGGAAAACGCGACGGCCTTGTGGCAGGACGCGCTCCGCCAGGCCAAAGTCGAGCAAGCCCGCTGGCCCTACGACTGGGTCAACGGCGTGGACTATCCGCACAAAGATCAACGCGGGA
>CAYPTV010000766.1:0-1514 GCA_964413505.1 uncultured Bifidobacteriaceae bacterium
ACAAACAGTTCAGTCGCCGTGTTGACCGTGCCGCAGACGGTGTTGACATTGGCTTCGACCAATGCCATGTCCGGGAGCACCCTGGTGGTGCCTGTCCTGATGAATGCCGTGGGCGCGGAAAACCTTGTCCAAGCCAGCGTGGGATATGACCCGACCAAGCTGGTTCTGCAAAGTGTCCAACCCGGGCCGGCGGTTGTGGGAGCTTATTTTCAGGAGGTGGATACGCAGACCAACAACGGTTATGTGGGCTTCGTTATCTTGTTAAGCACGGGTTCAACGCAACCGGCTGGCACCAATGAGGAAGTTGCAGACCTCGTGTTTTCGACATTGCCAGTGACTAACAATGTGCCTGTCAATCTTACGTTCAGAGACAATCCCATCGTGCGGGGAGTAGTGGACAACAAGGCGAATTCATTGCCGGCCATTTATCAAAATGGCACATTGACCCTGGCTCCGGCGGAATACGAGGCGGATGTCTCCCCGCGCCCCACCGGCGATCATCAGGTGGGACCGTCAGACTGGGTGGAAGAAGGAAGGATGGTCGCTGGCCTGGATACGCCCACCAACAGCGATGAAATGTTGCGTGCCGACTGTGCACCGCGCAACGCGCCGGATGGCGTCCTGACCGTGGCGGACTGGGTGCAGGCTGGCAGATATGAACTGGGCCTGGATCCCTTAACCTTGGTGACTCTTCCTCCGGCACCGGCCATTGCGAGCCTCGCCAAATCCATGCCAATGGGACTTCCATCCCCGACGCGAACATTGCAGGTTGGCACCGTGTCTGTCGGGCGCGGTCAGACGGTCAGCGTCCCCGTGCTGCTGGTCTGCACGACCAACGAAAACGCCGTTGGCATGACCATAGACTATGACGCAAGCCGGTTAAAATTCTTGAATGCCACATTGGGCTCGGCCACCGTCGTCGGCGGCATAATCAACGTGAACACCAATCACGGCCCGGGTGAAGTCGGTGTGGCGCTGGCAATGTCGCCGGGACTGGCATTGGCAGCTGGAACCAACCAAGTGGCCGTATTGCAATTTGCGTCTATGACGAATGCGAGCGGCCCCGTTACACTCTCCTTGGACGGCACCGTGGTGAAACTGCAACTGGCGGACAATACGGCGAACGTGCTCGCGGCGAGCTATGTGAATGGTGCGGTGAATTTGCCGCCGCAACCAGTGGTGGCAACCGCGATATCGGATGCCAATCTGCAACTGACCTGGCAGATTGCATCTGGAACTTTCCAGGTGGAATCGGCCAGCAACCCGACCGGCCCTTGGATCACGAACACAACATCGCCGCTGTCGTTTGTAACCAACGGAGCAAATGTCACCGTGACAGTGACCGTCACCAATTCGCAACAATATTACCGCCTAGTCGGACAATAAACCGGCTTGAGGTTTCTAAAAAACTGTCCGCTCTGACTTTTGTTCAAAATCAAAGAAATGAGCCGACTCACGTCGGCTGTTACGGCTAAATTTGAAGTTTTTCAGTGGTCTCGAAATAATTTACGATG
>CAYPTV010000767.1:0-1513 GCA_964413505.1 uncultured Bifidobacteriaceae bacterium
ATTCAAGCAAGCGCTCGTCACGCCGTTACTGAAAAAGGAGGGCCTCGACCCAGACGTCTTCGGAAACTACCGACCGATTTCCAACCTGAACACGATTTCTAAAATCGTTGAGCGAGTCTACATGGCAAGACTAGCCATGCATGTTAAGCATTCGCCTAACTACAATCGTTTTCAGTCGGCATACAGGCGCGGCCACAGCACGGAAACTGCAGTTCTGAGAATGCTGAATGACGTCTACCACACCGCAGACAACGGATCAAGGACGATGCTGCTGCAGCTCGACCTGTCATCCGCCTTCGACACTCTTGATACAATCACGCTACTGCGACGCCTCCGATTCGCATTCGGAATTTCGGGTACAGCTTTGAACTGGGTCAGTTCATATTTAGTGCGTCGATGCCAATCTGTTCGAGTCGGAGAGAAGCAGTCGTCGATCATCAGCTGCGAGTACGGAGTCCCGCAAGGCTCTGTGCTTGGACCGCTGTTGTTCACACTGTACGTCTCCCCAGTCGCAACGGTCATCAATTCATTCGAGATCAGTCAGATGCAGTATGCCGACGACACGCAGCTCTACGTCGGGCTTAAAGACACCAAATCAACGTCATCACTCCAGAACTGTTTCCGCGCAGTACAACACTGGCTCGACATCAACGGTCTGTCGATGAACCCCGACAAGACCGAAGCCATCGTCATCGGTACTGGCGCACGTCAACGAGCGGACGGTCCGGCACGCACAGTCGATCTCGGCTGCGTCAGCATCAAACCGTCGAGCAGCGTCCGCAGCCTGGGCATTACAATAGACGACACACTGTCATTCGACGAACACGTTGACAGCGTATGCAAGTCGGCCAATTTCCACCTCAGGGCGTTGCGTCACATCCGAAAATACATCTCGGAAGAGACTGCTAAAACCATCGCCTGCTCAATGATCGACGGCCGACTCGACTATTGCAATTCCGTGTTGTATCAAACGTCGGCGGCGAACATAAACAAGCTGCAGCGAGTGCAAAATTCCGCTGCACGCACTGTGACAAAATCGAGTCGTTTCGACCATATTACACCTGTTCTTGCTGGGTTGCACTGGCTGCCAATCCAATACCGAATTCAGTTCAAGATAGCGGTCACAACATTCAAGGTGCTGACCACACACGAGCCGAACTATTTGTCTGAACTCGTCCGGTTCCACATTCCGACACGTCAACTGCGGTCCAGCGGCAGAAACCAACTACACGTCGACCGAGTGAACATCGCGTTCGCCGAACGAGCTTTCTGCCACGCTGCACCCACAGTCTGGAACAGTTTGCCACAGCATATAACATCCGATTTATCCAGTCTGACTACATTCAAACGATTGTTGAAAACTGAATTTTACAATCAAGCTTTCCGTTGATGACTCGTGACTGTTCCGCACTTACGATTCTTCACCTCGTGAATGACTTTAACGTGCGTCACCAACCGTATAATAATAATAATAATAATAATAATAATAATAATAATAATAATAATAATAATA
>CAYPTV010000768.1:0-1505 GCA_964413505.1 uncultured Bifidobacteriaceae bacterium
AGTATTAAAGCGAGGGTGCCTGCCAAATCAGATGTAACGTCGCGCCTAAAATTCCCACAACTTGTACAGGTCGGCCAACCTAAATGTGTCGCCGATTGACATAGCCATCAACATGTCTGGCGCCGAGTGGTCTGTCCAACGATAGTTGGCTTCTTGATGTCATATGGTTCGAGATGAAAGCTTTGGACCAAAAACAATATATGACAACTGACTTCTGATCACGTAAACCCTTCATGCCTGAAATGACGTAATTCGTCGCACAATAAATAATTCGATCGATAACACATACACTGTAAGTCAAGTGAGTTGATGTAACTCACTTGGTAACACACGTCCGGTGACTCCAGTTTTTCCACACTTGCCGTCTAACCCACTTCGGTCTGGCTCGTGCGGCAACCGCCAAGTGTGTTAGTTGCCACACATGCCTGAAGCGCGCCCGCTGGTGCAGCCGGCAGTAGGCTATGCATTCATACTATTTGACTAGGCCTAGTTACTCAATCATGGGAATTAGGCCTCATGTAGGCTACACAGATTCAGTGCAGTGCATATACATTAATTTGATCAGTTAGCCAATAAACGCATAAGGTGATAGGCTTTATTGTTGGTGAGAGGCTGATTGAAAGGACGGCAATAGTAAGCTCAACTGCAGTGAACGTGACTGGATGGGAACGCCGACACGACTTGGATAATCCAGTTTGATGATCCGTCGTTTGGTCGATGGACTGTCGCGTTTCAATGAATTCTGTAAAACACAAGAGCAAATACAATCATGTATTATTATACATTGCTGTTAGCTATAGTCAGATGCAGCAGTGAGGACCGGCTGTGATTCGAACTCGAACATGCTTCAGTCGGAATCGAAAATTCTGAAATAAAACAGACGCATCATTCTACAGTGATTTCATAAATAGCCTAATGTTTTAGCAAACAGCCGATTCAATGAATGCAGTTTGATGATCTGTAACACCTGAACATAACCAATACGAAAATAAACACAAAGCAGCCTATTAGTTTCTTCACATTGTCTAAGCTCGATTGTTCTCAGTCTGTGACACTGTCCGCACTAAGTCTGAATGTGTACGAGGCCGCCAATGCAACCGTCGAGCTGCAGCAGATCTTCCACGGCGGTCTGGTAGTAGTCAGTAGCCACGCCTACAGGCGAATGGGCATTCAGAGATCAGATCACGTGGTGCGACGTGGGTTAGATTACACATGCGCCTGTCTCGCCGCAAGTTGGACGTGAGTTTTGACAACCCGCCTGGCTGCTAACTCGTTTGGCGCACTGACTTCTGGGATTAGTAATGTGGGTTGACCGGTTGCTGGGTTGTCCTAACTCACTTCGCCACGCATGGCCAGCTTGTCACATGAGCTGAAGTGGGTTGTGGTAACCCAGCTGATTTGCAGTGTGTCGTCGAATGTGCAAATGTGCACTCTTACTGTGGTTTTATCATTGATGTATAATTGTTTATATCTATAAATACATATCTGAAGTGTTTAACCTGTTT